>MUIA01000360.1 GCA_002084115.1 Oceanospirillales bacterium LUC14_002_19_P2
ACAGTTAATAACGAAATCGCATCAATGAAATTCTGAAAGAGCCTGGAATTCATAACAGTCATCCCCTGATAGCCGGATGGTTCAGGGAGTATAGGTCAACCAACCATCAGGGGTAACTTAGCCGTTTTACAGCCTGTAAGCAGCGAGATATTGGTACTTTTCAACCTGATTCAGTATCAACATATAAAACCACCTAAAGAGCTTTTCTATTTCATTGAACACGAACTCTTTTATTATCATTCAGATCACGTTCAACATTACAGCATAAACAATAAGGTCAGATAACATTGCATTACCTGACCCAATCTATTCTAAGAAGGCATAGCTAAAGGCGATGGGGAAACAATGACGCCATTATTATCCGCATAAACATAATCACCCGGCTTAAATGTCACCCCTTTAAAGGTAACCGGTACATTAATTTCACCAATACCCTTTTTATCTGTTTTCATCGGATGCGAGCCCAGCGCCTGTACACCGAGGGGAAGCTGCGCAATTACATCAACATCGCGAATACAGCCATACATAATGATGCCTGCCCAGCCATTATGGGCTGCCTTTTCTGCAAGCATATCCCCCAAACAGGCACGACGCATTGAGCCACCGGCATCAACTACCATGACCTTCCCTTCACCGTTTTCCTCAACCAGCTCTTTCACACGGGAATTATCTTCAAAGCACTTAACCGTGATAATTTCTCCGCCAAATGAAAGCACGCCGCCATAGTTGCGAAAGCCGGGTTCTACGACTTGGACCAAATCAGGGTAAGCATCACACAGATCGGGTGTTACATATTGCATTGTTATTATCCTCAACGTCTGGTGAGGTGATTATTACATGCCGACCAAATTTCGCAATTCAATACTCGGTGTTAGACAAGATCAGATAAGAACCAAGCATCATGGGGATACCCTTTGAGAAGCTCTTACCGCTTGCTTCTTCGCAAAACAAAAAGGGGTGAAGCATTTTGCCTCACCCCTTTTTATCACACTGATTAGTTAGTGCGATTTACCTTAGTCGATCTTCTGATCCGCCAGATAGAACCAGGTATCCAGCACGGAATCCGGATTCAGGGAAACCGTCTCAATCCCCTCCTCCATCAGCCACTTGGCGAGGTCTGGATGATCAGAAGGACCCTGACCACAGATACCGATGTACTTACCTGCCTTGCGACACGCCTGAATCGCCATGGAAAGCATCGCTTTCACCGCCGCATTCCGCTCATCGAATAGGTGAGCGATGATACCGGAGTCCCGATCCAGCCCCAGGGTCAGCTGGGTCATATCGTTGGAACCGATAGAGAATCCATCGAAATACTCGAGGAATTCACTGGCAAGGATTGCGTTGGAAGGCAGCTCGCACATCATGATGACACGCAGGCCATTCTCGCCACGACGCAGGCCGTTTTCTGCCAGCAGATCGATAACCTGCTTGGCTTCGCCAACGGTACGAACAAATGGGATCATTAGCTCGACGTTAGTCAGACCCATTTCGTCACGCACCTTCTTCATGGCGCGGCATTCCAGCTCGAAGCAATCACGGAAACTGTCAGACACATAGCGGGAAGCACCACGGAAGCCCAACATCGGGTTCTCTTCTTCCGGCTCGTACAGACGACCGCCGATCAGGTTCGCATATTCGTTGGATTTGAAGTCAGACATCCGGACGATGACTTTCTTCGGGTAGAAGGCAGCCGCAATAGAAGCAACACCTTCCACCAGTTTCTCAACATAGAAATCAACGGGGCTGGCATAACCGGAGATGCGCTTGTCAACACTGCTGCGGATGTCTGCAGGCAGGTTGTCATAGTTGAACAGTGCTTTCGGGTGAACACCGATCATCCGGTTGATGATGAACTCCAGACGCGCCAGACCGACACCGGCATTCGGCAGTGCCGCAAAGTTAAAGGCACGGTCCGGGTTCCCGACGTTCATCATAATCTTGAACGGCAGATCCGGCATGCTGTCGACACTATTGGTGCGAATATCGAAGTCCAGCTTACCTTCGTAGATCATGCCGGTATCACCTTCCGCACAGGAAACAGTGACAGCCTGACCTTCACTCAGTTTTTCTGTGGCATCCCCACAACCGACAACCGCTGGAATACCCAGTTCACGGGCAATGATCGCTGCGTGACAGGTTCTGCCGCCACGATTAGTCACGATCGCGGCAGCCCGTTTCATGATCGGCTCCCAGTCCGGATCGGTCATATCGGTGACCAGCACATCGCCGGGTTGAACCTTGTCCATTTCAGACAGGTTATGAATGACCTTGACCACACCGCTGCCTATCTTCTGGCCGATACTGCGACCTTCCACCAGAACCGTCCCCTTCTCGTTGAGCAGGTAACGTTCCATAGTGTTGCCTTCGCTTCGGCTCTTCACGGTTTCCGGACGGGCCTGAACGATATACAGCTCGCCATCATCACCATCTTTGGCCCATTCAATATCCATGGGGCGCTCGTAGTGCTTTTCGATAATCAGAGCCTGACGCGCCAGGGCCTGCACTTCGTCATCGGTAATGGAGAACCTTTCGCGATCCGCAACGTCTACATCAATGGTTTTAACCGAACGGCCCGCGCTGTGGTCGTCGGTATACATCATCTTGATTGCCTTGCTGCCCAGGTTGCGGCGCAGAATGGCGTGCCGACCCGCTTCGAGAGTGGGCTTGTGAACGTAGAATTCGTCAGGGTTTACGGCCCCCTGCACAACGGTTTCACCCAGACCATAAGAGGAGGTAATGAATACTGCGTCACGGAAACCGGATTCGGTATCCAGCGTGAACATAACACCAGAAGCTGCAGTTTCACTGCGCACCATGCGCTGAATACCTGCAGACAGGGCCACTTCACGGTGATCAAAGCCCTGATGCACTCGATAGGCAATCGCACGGTCATTGAACAGCGAAGCAAAAACTTCTTTCACGGCGTGGATGACATTGTCATAACCACGAATATTGAGGAAGGTTTCCTGCTGGCCTGCAAAGGAGGCATCGGACAGGTCTTCGGCGGTAGCAGAGGAACGAACCGCAACAGAGAGGTTCTCATTACCATTCTGCAGGCTGGTGAAAGCGGTGCGAATAGCATCTTCCAGCTCAGGCTGGAACGGCTCATCCATGACCCACTGGCGGATATTGGCGCCCGCCTCGGCCAGTGCGCGGACATCGTCCACATCCAGGGTGTCGAGCAGCGAGTGAATGCGTTCATTCAGGCCGCTCTTTTCCAGAAACTCCCGGTACGCCTTTGCGGTGGTAGCAAACCCTCCGGGAACAGACACCCCGGCGCCCGCCAGGTTGCTGATCATCTCTCCCAGAGAGGCGTTCTTGCCGCCCACACGTTCAACGTCACCTGCTCCCAGGTGCTCAAAGGCAATTACATACTCTTCCAAGGTATCACCCCCTGATTTGGAACTTTATCCGGGTTCCCGGCAAAAAAGTCAGTGGCTCGAACAAGGTCGCACAAGTATAAACGCAAAATGCGAAGGTTCAGAGCCCTTTGTCAGCAACGTCAGATGGCCGTACTATACGACCAGCAGACACTGGTTGTGAATCCCGTCACCAAGGATTAGGGACTTTTACCTATCTGAAAGCGCGTCTTTGTAACACGAACATACAGCCAGTGCCTATGATTTTTGTCAGTTTTTCTGGCAGTTGGGTACCTTTGAAGCCACTTCCGTGGTCTGGAACACAGGAATGAAACGCAAAGTTTATTTTATCTCGGACGGTACCGGTATTACCGCGGAATCCTTTGGCAAGAGCCTCCTGGCGCAGTTTGACCATGTAGAGTTCGACAACCTCACCCTGCCCTACATTGATACCCCGGAAAAGGCTCTAGCCGTTGTCGCTGACATCAATCGGGAGGCCAGCACCAGTGAACACAAACCGTTGCTGTTCAGCACCATCATTGATGAAGGTATCAGTGAAATCATGAAGGGCGCAAACGCCTACACCACGGATATCTTCCAGGCCTTCATGCCCGGGCTGGAACAAGAATTGCGCCAGCACGCCATGCACAAGATTGGCCAGAAGCGCGCCATCACCGCCAATACTCAGTACAACCAGCGGATTGATGCCGTCCACTTTGCCCTCGACAATGACGATGGCGCCAAGACTCGCTATTACGACAAAGCGGATGTCCTGATCATTGGCGTCTCCCGCTGCGGAAAGACTCCCACCTGCTTGTATATGGGCCTGCAGTTCGGCATTCGCGCAGCCAACTATCCGATCACTGAAGATGATCTGGATATGATGCGCCTGCCCGCTATCCTGAAAGAGCACAAAAACAAACTGTTTGGCCTGACCATTGATGCCGAGCACCTGGCGGCGATTCGTAACGAACGCCGGCCTAACAGCCGCTATTCGTCTGCCCGACAGTGTGAAATGGAAGTGAATGAGGTGGAGCAGATGTTTCAGCGGGAAAACATCCCCTATATCAATACCACACGTTATTCCGTTGAGGAAATCGCGACACGCATTATTGCCCAGACCGGCATTGAGCGTCGGTTGAAATAAGGCCGAAAATTGTTCAGAAGAAAAAACGCCCAGCAAAAGACTGGGCGTTTTCCATAGCGATCAAATCACAAATAGATCCATGAAAGCGTTGACCGGCGTGGCTTCGAGCTTCGCCTGATCCTTGCACAAATCAAAGATTGCATCGGAACGACCTGCCGGGAAACGGGTCGCCAGGTTAGCCTTGAACTTGGCTTCCAGCAGCGGAATCCCTTCTTCACGACGGCGACGATGACCAATCGGGTACTCTACTGCCACTTTTTCAGTACTGCTGCCATCCTTGAAGAACACTTGAATTGCATTGGCAATAGAGCGCTTCTCCGGCTTGTGGTACTCACGGGAATAACGTTCATCTTCCAGGATGACCATTTTCTCACGCAGCTCATCAATTTCTGGATGCGCTGCATGGAAGTCATCTTCATAGTGCTCAGCTACGAGATTGCCAAACAGCAGAGGCACGGCAGTCATATACTGGAGACAGTGATCCCGGTCAGCGGCATTGGCCAGAGGGCCAACCTTGGAGATGATACGGATTGCGGATTCATGGGTGGTGATCTCTACCCGCTCGATCTCATCAATACGCCCCTTCACCTGATCATGCAGACGAACAGCGGCTTCAGCGGCAGTCTGGGAATGGAACTCGGCCGGGAATGAAATCTTGAAGAGCACGTGCTCCATGACGTAACTGCCATAAGGACGCTGGAATTTGAATTCCTGTCCTTTGAACAGCACATCATAAAAGCCCCACTTGGGCGCACTCAGTACACCGGGAATACCCATTTCGCCACGCATGGCAATATCTGCCAGACGCACGGCACGAGAAGTTGCATCACCAGCAGCCCATGACTTCCGGGAACCGGCATTCGGGGCATGACGGTAAGTACGCAGAGACTGGCCATCCACCCAGGCATGGGAAAGCGCCGCCAGCAATTGCTCACGGTTGGCGCCCTTCAGCTTGGCAACAACCGCCGTTGACGCCACTTTCACCAACACAACATGGTCAAGGCCTACACGGTTATAGCTATTTTCCAGTGCCAGACAGCCCTGAATCTCGTGCGCCATGATCATGGCTTCCAGTACATCACGCATGGTCAGCGGTGCCTGGCCATCGGCGATGCGCTTCTGGGACAGGTAATCGGCCGCACCCAGGATGCCGCCCAGGTTATCAGACGGATGCCCCCATTCGGCCGCCAGCCAGGTATCGTTGTAATCGAGCCAGCGAATAATGCAGCCAATATCCCAGGCTGCTTTCACTGGGTCCAGACGGAATGATGTACCCGGAACCCGTGAACCGTGAGGAACCACGGTCCCTTCAACGATGGGGCCAAGATGCTTGGTACATTCGGGAAAACGCAGGGCCAGCAGACCACAGCCCAAGGTGTCCATCAGGCAGTTACGGGCGGTATCCAGCGCCTCTTCCGACTCAATTTTGTAATTGAGAACATAATCAGCGATATCCTGCAGTACCTGGTCGTAATCAGGGCGTTCATTTACATCAACGTTTGCACTCATTGTTTTCTCTGACTTCTGGTTGTAAGACGTTATTAATGCAGTACTACGATTCTTAGCGTTCTTCTACGCCAACCCAGGCGCGTGGCTCCGGGCCGGTATACTCAGCCGATGGCCGGATAATCCGGTTATTAGCGCGCTGCTCCATTACGTGGGAAGCCCAACCGGTCAGCCGCGAGCAGACAAAGATCGGTGTAAACAGCTTGGTCGGAATACCCATAAAGTGATAGGCCGAAGCATGGAAAAAATCTGCATTCGGAAACAGCTTCTTCTCATCCCACATAACCTGCTCAATCATTTCCGATACTGGATACAGCACGGTATCGCCCACTTCATCGGCCAAAACCCTGGCCCAGTCTTTGATGATGCCGTTTCGTGGATCAGAGGTGCGGTAAATCGCATGCCCGAAGCCCATGATTTTGTCTTTACGTATCAGCATGCCAAGAATGGCTTCTTTCGCATCTTCCGGTGACTGGAAACGTTCGATCATTTCCATGGCCGCTTCGTTGGCGCCACCATGCAGCGGTCCACGCAGCGAACCGATCGCCGCGGTAATACAGGAGTGCATGTCTGACAGCGTGGAAGCACAGACCCGGGCCGTAAATGTCGACGCATTGAATTCATGCTCAGCATAAAGAATCAGGGACGCATCCATGCAGCGGCGATGATTATCCGCCGGCTTTTTTCCGTGCAGCAGATGCAGGAAATGGCCGGCAATGGTGTCATCATCCGTTTCTGTTTCAATGCGGGCGCCATCATGGCTGAACCGATACCAGTAAAGAAGAATGGAGGGGAATGCAGCCAACAGACGATCCGTAACATCCTGCTGCTGACTGAAATCGGTTTCAGTTTCAAGGTTGCCCAACATGGAACAACCGGTTCGCATGACATCCATGGGGTGCGCATCCGCAGGAATCAATTCCAGGCACTGCTTCAGCGGTTCAGGTAATCCACGTAAACCCTGCAGCTTCTTTTTATAATTCGCGAGTTCTTCACTGTTTGGCAACTCACCGTGAAACAACAACCAGGCGATTTCTTCGAACGTGCCGTATTTCGCCAGCTCATGGATGTCGTAACCCCGGTAAGTGAGACCTGTGCCGCTTTTGCCCACGGTACAGAGTGCCGTCTGTCCTGCCGTCTGGCCGCGGAGGCCGGCGCCGGTCAGTTTCTTCTCAGCCATACGTGCTCCCTCTGGTTCTTGTGTGTAAGAGACGTCGTTAAGAATTGTTGCTAACGCATTGTTCTGCCAGTTTATTCTTCGCCCTTTTCTACAAACAGACGGTCAATGGTCTGCTCATAGACGTGATAATCAAGGAAATCGTACAGATCCATCCGGGTTTGCATGGTGTCAACCACCTGGATCTGGTCACCATCTGCCAGCAGGTGCTGATAGACGTTCAGCGCCGCTTGATTCATAGCCCTGAATGCACTTAACGGATAAAGCACCATAGCAATACCGGCATCACCCAGCTCCTGGCAATTGAACAGGGGCGTTTGACCAAATTCCGTAATATTGGCCAGAACCGGCACCTTCACAGCCTCAACAAAACGACGATAATCGTCCAATGTCTGCATGGCTTCCGGAAAGATCATGTCGGCACCTGCATCAACACAAAGACAGGCGCGCTCGATGGCAGCATCCATACCTTCTACGGCCAGTGCATCGGTACGGGCCATGATGACAAAGCTTTCATCGGTACGCGCATCCACTGCTGCTTTAACTCGATCGACCATCTCCTCCTTACTGACAATGGCTTTATTCGGGCGATGACCACAGCGCTTCTGAGCCACCTGGTCTTCAATATGAACGGCCGCTGCGCCTGCCTGGGTCATTTCCTTGATGGTTCGGGCAATATTGAACGCCCCGCCCCACCCTGTGTCGATATCGACCAGCAGTGGCAGACTGCTGGCCGCCGTGATCCGGCGCACATCTTCCAGCACATCATTCATGGAGGTCATGCCCAGATCAGGCAAGCCGTAGGATGCATTCGCTACCCCACCACCTGACAGGTAAATCGCCTGATGCCCTGTTTTTTCGGCCATCATGGCGCAATAGGCATTGATGGTCCCCACCACCTGCAGTGGGTTGTTCGCTTCAACGGCCTTGCGAAACTTCTGGCCGGGTGTCAGTTCGGTCATACGCGGTTTCCTGTTGTTCGTGAAGTCGTTGTCATCGCTACTGTTTTAGTACAGCCTGCCCCGCTGTCACGGCGGGGCAGCCTCAAATCCTGATTTAATACGCTCTTCCAGCCGGTCACGGGAGACACGGATATGTCGGCGCATCAGTAATTCCGCCAACTCACCATCCCGATCCGCCAAAGCATCAATAATTTGCTGGTGTTCAGTAAATGCCCTCAGGGGGCGATTCTGTTGCGTACTGAATCGGTAGCGATACATTCGAATCAGGTGGTAAAGCTCACCGCAGAGCAACTCGACCAGCTTGCGATTGCCTGAGGCGCTGATAATTCGGTAATGAAAGTCCAGGTCCCCTTCCTGCTGGAAATAGGCAACGCCGTCTTTAAGTTCGGACTGTTCGCGATGCTGGTCCAGCAAACGACGCATATCGTCAATCTGGGCCTGGGTCATATTGGCAGCCGCCAGACGACAGGCCAGCCCTTCCATGACTTCACGGATATGGTAGATATCAAGGAGTTCTTCGGTAGAGAGAGACACCATGCGTGTGCCGCTGTGGGGTTCACGAATCACCAGTTTGCAGCCTTCAAGACGACGAATGGCCTCTCGCAAGGGGCCACGGCTGTTACCGTACTGTTCCGCCAGCCCGGATTCACTGAGTTTGCTGCCCCCCGGAATATCACCACGCACGATGGCACGCTGGATATGCGTGAACACACGATCGGACAACGTGCGGGGTTCCGGCTGATTCATGAGCGTTTTATTATTCTTGATATTGTCGACAATTAATCGGTGACGCTGAGCTTATATAGGTATAAACCGAGCGTCAAGAATAGGATTGTCAACAATGCTGTCTTATTTCAGGAAGGTGACCTCAAAGGAACCGGTTGAAGCGTGCTGCCGTATCACCATGCCCTCTTCTGCCACGACCGGCGCCATATCCAATGGACGAGCGAAGGGTTTGTTATCAAGGGTTTGCTGCTGCAGGGCTTCTTCCGTGGTCATGACAACCACATAGCGTTCACCCAATCTCGGGTTTATCGCAACAATACCTTCAATGTAGGCATAGCTGTGCCAAGTTTCGGGATTTAAACGGTAGATTGCATCGGTGACCAGACGGGTTGGACGTCGAGCCGAATCCAGAAACAGCAGGCTGGGATACATCATACCAATCGCCTTTTCTAACTACTGCATAAGTGCCCACTGGCGAGAGCATAAACTGAACAACCGTCCAGCCTCGCTACACAGTTTATTCCAGGCATTGCAGCAACAATCCACAATAT
>MUIA01000395.1 GCA_002084115.1 Oceanospirillales bacterium LUC14_002_19_P2
CTTTAACGGGGTAATCAAACGCATTATCTATAAAGCGTGTGGGTACAATGACCTGGATTACCTTTATCTGAAAATAAGACAGGAGGCTCTGAAATGATCCGCCAACCTGGAAAAGGGCCGAATATTGGCGACAACAGTCGGACTATCAGCCCGGCAATCCACTGAGAACGTACTTTCACGCACATAAAATGCCGGCAGGGTATCGGTTTCATAACCCACGACTGTGACACCATGGGTTTCCAGGTATTCCCGCGTCAGGCCGATATCAAGAATTATCTTGGGGCCTGAGCAAACGACAGCCACGGGGGTTCTGGCCAGTTCCTGCAGATCCGCCGAGATATCAAACGTTTTCTGCGCACCACGATGGCCCCCTCCAATACCACCCGTCGCGAAAACCCGAATGCCTGCCATAGCCGCAATCATCATGGTTGAGGCTACTGTCGTTGAACCATTGCCACCCGTTGCCATAAGCCAGTGCAGATCCCGCCGACTGGCCTTGTGCATACGTGGCCCCAGCTGGCCAATGGTATCAATCTCTGTTTTTGATAATCCGGCTTTAAGGCGCCCGTTGAGAATGGCCGTCGTTGCCGGAACAGCACCCGCCGCACGAACGCACGAACGCACGCTTCCACAGCGTGTGCTGTTTCGGCATTCTGGGGTCAGGGCATACCATGACTCAGGATGGTGGATTCAAAGGCAACAACGGGGTGACCATTGTCCAGCGCATCGGCCACTTCCGGGCTGAGATCGAGGGTTTGCACGGGCATCATTGATCTCCATTCTGGCAGCCAAAAACCAACTAGATAAAAAGAGAATATAACAACTGAATATTATTATTTTTACGATTATTTTCGGCATGGAAACAATTAATTTTCATCAACACAGGTGTGGCTGTAACAATTGTTAATCAATGCCGGAAACTGAATACTCGCGCTCAAAAACATGCAGATTCATTATTAGCCCATAATCATGAGGGTGCTTTAATTTTAAGCAGTATTAAATAAAAAAATACGGATCCCGGATAACGCTTGTTACGCCGGTCAATTTTTCCAACCTGAAAAACGGTACACAGGGACAAGTATGCAAAAAAACATTCCACTCATTGCTGCTGCCGTGGTTTTATCGGCCGGTACAGCAGGCTATTGGCTATACTCCCAGAACGATTCATCCACTCAAACAGTCACCCAACAGGAACAGCCCCTATCCGCTGATCAATACAATCAGTCGCCAAGCGCTACAGGGGCCCTGATGGGAGATAATGAGATCGCCGAACTCAACCAGCTAATTGACAGTTTCAACGATGAACTGGCCCAGACGGTGGATGACGAACCCCTGCAAGACTCACAGCCACTGGCGATCACGCTATGGCAACCAACTGACAATCTCCCGACTGATGGCATGTTAACCCTGCCGGAAGAGGTCACTGACCGCACAGCGATCAACCTTGATGCTGACGAATTAGACGTCATTGCCACCGGCGACAGCATCAACTTTACCTTGCCCGGCAATCATCAATACGATGCCGTCATTGAAAAGACCACCTACAACGGCAACGGGGACAAGACACTAACCGGTTACCTGGCCGGCACCCAAAGCCCGGATGGCGGCACCTACCCGGTTATCATCACCCAAGGTGAAAGCACCAGCTTCGCCACCATCACCAGTCCTTACGGCAGTTATTCCATGGAAACCATTAACGGGCAAGGCTGGATTTACAAGAATCCCCCTCGTTCAATGCTAGAGACTGCTGAAACCGATGCCATAGTCCCACTGGAAAGTGATCATCAGCACTGAGGATTAAGACCGTATCGGACAGTCCCCACATTACGTGATTCCTAAACGGATTTCCGGTTTTGATGTCAAAGGAGATGACCATGTACAACAAACAACAGGCTAACAGTCCGGATTTGACTGCGCGCCCCTGGCGACGACAGCTCGTGACAGGCATTGCGAGCATAGCGCTGAGCAGCATGATCGCAACACAGGCGATAGCAGAGACCTATCTCGACGCCATGATCCTGCATACCCCAGGCCTCAGTGATCGCTATAACGGTAACGCCAGCACGCGAATCAATCATCTGATCAGTGTCACCAACAAAATCTATGAAGACAGTGATCTCAATCTCACGCTTCGTCCGGTCCACATCACGCAAGTGAGTTATTCTGATACATCCAATGCCGGAACCGCTTTAGGCGACATGGCCTTTCGCCGCAACCCGGCATTTGCAGACACACACGCACTGCGTGAAAAGTACCATGCCGATGTCGTGATCCTGATGCGCCCCTACAGCAGTGAGCATAGAAGCTGCGGCGTCGCCTATGTAGGCGGTAAAGGACGTCAAGGGGACCTTTCTGCCTACAAGAACTACATGTACAGTCACGTCACTGCTTCAGCCTGTGGTGACTACGTCACCGCGCATGAAGTCGGTCATAACCTTGGTCTCAGCCATTCCCGCGCACAGGGCAGCAAGGGTACCTGGGATTACTCGGTCGGCCATGGTGTACACGGTGAGTTCACAACAGTGATGGCGTATCAGTCGGCTTATAACGTGAATTACTGGTCCGGAAAAATCTATAAGTTCTCCAGCCCCTCACTGGACTGCCGCGGTAAGCCTTGTGGGGTGGACAGGAAGGATCCGGCCAATGGTGCCGATGCCGTCTACACCCTCAAACATACAACGCCGATTGTTGAAGCCTTTTACCCTACACTGAAGGCTCCGGATGAGGATCAAAACGCAAGTCTTCAGGCTGCCGAGAACAAGTACAACGAAGCGCGCCAGCGCATGCTGGCATTGCGTAATGAACTCAAACAAAGCCGCGAGCGTTTTCGTGAACACATTCAAAGCCTGAGGAATATCTTTACGCAATGGCGCCGTGGACAATTGTCTTATTATCAGGCCATTACCCAATGGCGCTCTGCGCTGACCAACGCCAGGGAAGAACTCAATACGTACCGGCAGGTTCGCAAAGACCTGGCACAACAGCGTCGAGTGCTTCGTGCGGCTCGTATTGCTCTGGCGGAAGCACGTAGAAACAACAACAACGCCTGATTCAAGCGAACCAGTCCACCTATCCAATAGCCGGCCTTCATTAGCCGGCTGTTTTTTAACCAATCGATTGCAGCCAGCCGTTCACGCCTTGTGAGAAAAGTTATCCACACCTCATCCAGAGGCTTACCCAGCTAAACTGTTTACAACCTGTCTCGTGCTGTTATTGTGCACGGTTAATCATCCATGACCGGAAACTGTCCACATGCCCGAGTTGCCTGAAGTTGAGACGACACGACGAGGTATCCTGCCCCATGTCCTCCACCATCGTGTTGAACAGGTTATTGTCAGGGAATCAAGGTTACGCTGGCCGGTTCCTTCAGAACTAGCCGCCATGCTGGAAGGACAAACAATCAACGACGTCCAACGCCGGGCCAAGTATCTGCTGCTGCCAACCGATAACGGCACACTGATGATTCACTTGGGAATGTCCGGTTGCCTACGCATTCTCCCGGCTAATACACCCGTGATGAAACACGACCATATAGACCTGGTGTTGGAAACCAGCAACCTGTTGCGCCTGACCGATCCCCGCCGTTTTGGGGCCATGCTGTGGAGCCATGAAAACATCCACGATCATCCCCTGATCCGGCTTCTCGGTCCTGAACCCCTGTCGCCGCAGTTTACCGGGGAGTAACTGTACCAGCAGTCCCGCAACCGTAAACAGGCGATCAAAACCTTCATCATGGATAACCATATCGTGGTAGGCGTCGGGAATATCTATGCCAATGAAGCGCTCTTCAAGGCCGGGATTCGTCCGGACCGTCCTGCAGGACGGATATCGCTAGCCCGCTACCAGCAGCTTGAACAAGCCATCCGTGACGTGCTCAGCCGGGCCATTGAACAGGGCGGAACAACCCTAAGAGGCTGTTGCAAAAGCCCAATTCAGTGGCATAGGCGATGACCTTATTCTGCAATAGCACCTTATGCTGCTCTCAATATGTTCTCTACCTCTTTTTCATGGCAATGCAGATCACCTCGTA
>MUIA01000437.1 GCA_002084115.1 Oceanospirillales bacterium LUC14_002_19_P2
GGAAACCCTCTCCCTGAAACTGAAGGTCAATCATTTTCAGCTCAGGGCGAAGATTTACATGACCGCTCTGCGGGCATCATTCGAGCAGCTAAGGTTATTCGTTACTGCGTAACTTGAGTTATCCGGTTTGACGGCGGGATTATTGAAACCGTCCATTTGGTGGAAAAAGAAAAATAATTGTCCATCTGCGGAGCCGGACTGGAAAGCCCGGTCTCCGAAGATAGGCGTCAGTGATGCAGTGCATCCAAGTCCGTATCACGCCAGCCGAGCAGATAGAGAATACCGTCCAGACCCAACGTAGAAATGGATTGCCTAGCCGACTGTTTCACCAACGGCTTGGCACGGAATGCAACGCCCAAACCGGCCGCTGCCAGCATCTCCAGGTCATTGGCACCATCACCAACCGCGATAACCTGTTCCAGGCGGCACTGTTCCTTTTCAGCAAGCTCCCTGAGTAATTCAGCCTTGCGACTGGCATCCACAATTCGCCCTTTCGCTTCACCGGTTAGCTTGCCATCGACAATCTCCAAGGTATTGGCGTGGATATAATCAATGCCCAGACGCTGCTGCAGGTATTCGGCAAAATAGGTAAAACCACCGGAGACAATAGCCGTCTTGTAACCCAGTTGTTTCAGGGAACCGATCAGGCGCTCCGCCCCTTCCGTCAACTTGAGCCGGGCTGCAACGTTTTCCAGAACCGCTTCATCCAGCCCTTTCAATAGGGCAAGGCGCTTGCGGAAGCTGCCGGCAAAATCCAGCTCACCGCGCATGGCAGCTTCCGTGATGGCAGCGACTTCCTCACCAACGCCAGCTTCAACCGCCAGCTCATCAATCACTTCTGCTTCAATGAGTGTTGAGTCCATATCAAACACCACCAGTCGTCGGGTACGACGGTAGATAGTGTCTTCCTGGAAACCGATATCCACCTCCATCTCAGACGATAGCTGCAGAAAGTCCGCCCTTACCTGCTGCAGGTCTTCAGGTGTGCCACGTACGGAAAATTCCACACAGGCGCGTGCATCAGCACTGTTTTGATCCAAAGGGACACGACCAGAGAGGCGTGTAATACGGTCGATATTGAGGCCGTGTGCGGCGGTAATGCCGGATACCCGCGCCACCTGCTCTGCTGTCACACAGCGCGACAGCAGGGTAACTATATAACGATCCTTGCCCTGCACCTGCACCCAATCTTCGTACTGGGTTGCAGTGACGGGCTGATAACGCACCTGCAATTCCATCTTGTGGAAATGGAACAGCAGTTCCTTGAGGACGGGGTCACTGGCGTCTTCATCCGGCAGTCGCACCAGGATGCCCCAGGTAAGGGTGTCGTGAATCACGGACTGGCCAATATCGAGGATTTCCAGGCCGTGTTCGGACATGATCGACGTGATGCCGGAGGTCAGCCCCGGCTTGTCCTGCCCGGTGACATTGAAGAGGATAATTCTGCTCACACCCAGCCCCTCAGAGGTACTATCGGAAATTATTATGGTGGCATTCTACCAGCCCCTGCGGTTGCTTGCGCATGCAAATCCGTCGGGCATCAGGCAAAATCCATGGAATGAGTGGAAAGAATCTTCCCCAAAAGGAAATAGTGTTTGCACAACGACCGCAGACACAGACAGTATTAACAGATAACCCGTAACAAGCGCAGACCTCCGTGAGTCAAACCAGCGATTCTTCATTGTTTTCCCGCCTCAGACAACGTGTCCGTCAGGTTGTCAGCCTGTCCGGACTGTCCCTGAGCCAACAACTGATTACTCTGTTCATGGTACTGGTGCTAACCAGCCTGACCCTGTTCACCGCCGTAGCCACCCGAGAAATCAACAGCGCCAGCCATCACCATGCGGATCTGCTCGGTACTGCACTGGCACAACAAACCGCCCGTTTCGCCACTGATATGCTGGTCACTGGTGACCGGCTCAGCCTGACCGTGCTGCTCAACGATCTGGTCAAGAAACCCTATGTGGCACGAGCGGCCATCTACAGCATTGACAACAACCGTCTCGCAATTGCAGAGAAGGATGATGTTGACCTGAATGACCGCTATATCACTTATTCCGAGCCGATCAATTATCAGGAAGTCATTGCCGGGTATGTCCGCATTCAGCTTGATGAAGAACGGCTGACCCAACCGGCAACGGATGCCACCATCATTATTCTGGCGCTGACCGCCCTGCTGCTACTGAGCGGTGCGGTGCTGATTGTGAACTACAGCCGTAACCGAACCCGACTCATGCAGCGGGCCATCCACCAGCTGGAGGGTCTCTGTGATGGCGGACAAGCCTGTGACGACAGCGTTAAAGATGAGCCACGACGTCTGGTCAAACAGCTGGAGTTACTGATTACCCGTGGCGCAGTACCGACACCTCAACCCGAAAAACCGCTAGAACCGGTCAACAGCCCAGTACCGGCACTGGAGCCACTGCCGCCTGAAGCCTTAGGTGAAACAGCCCTTCTGGCAGTCCGGTTCCGCAACTTCGGCAAGCTGCGCCAGTGTTTGCCCGCTATGGAGCTGCACCGGCTGATTCGACAGCAGATTCCGTTGGTCGCCAAGGCTGCACAGCTCTATGGCGGCAAACTCACGTATTCTGCAGAAGGCAATGCCTTTATCAGCTTCCATGAAGTGGAAAACAGCGATTATGCGTTTAACGCCGTCTGTTGCGCTCTCCTGATCCGTGCACTGCTGTCTCACCAGCCTGAACATGCCGTGGCCCGTCTTGAGAGCGGAACAGGCATCACCATCGCTGAGCCTCTGACACCTGGCGACACCCACCCGGCACTGGCGGATTCCGCTGCCAGTAAAGCACTGCTACTTGCCAGTCTGGACGACGATAAGCAACTGCTCGTGGATCAAACAATGACTCAAACAGAGGGTGTGACGACAGAAGAGATCACTCACGAGAGTGGCATCTGGCAAGTCACTGGTGTGGATGAAGCGGTTGAAAACCTGATCAACCAACAGTGCGACAACCTGCTGGGGCAACGGGAAGTCGAGGAAGCCTGATCATTCCGATCAGCTTTCACTCGCACACTACTGGCACATAAGTACCGGTTAATTTCGGACACCCTCTTTACATGACCTGAGAAGGCGGCATAATCGGAACGTTAGTACAGCAATAAAAATAATAATCAGGATTTCCCATGTGCCGTCTTTTCGGAACGCCGCTTGTCAAACTACTGACAGGTTTGTGTGCAGGTCTTATTCAGTCCGCCGCTGCGCACTTAACGCCCCTTAATGATGATGAGCTGGCCTTATCGACCGGGCAAGCCATGATCGAAATGAACCAGTTCAATAATATTGCTCAAACTGATGGTTCTACCCGGGATTTCACCCGTGTCACGATGGGTGGCACCCTCGAAATGAATGCACTCATCAAAAAACTGATGCTAGGTAACTACTACAGACCCAACCAAGGTGATGATCCTGGCGGGGACTGGAGCTGTTCCGATGAGTGTGGTGGTAAGGATGGAACCTTTTACTGGTCTGAACTCGTCAATGGTCTGGAAAAAAATATCAATTTCGAAGACCTTCCTGCCGGTTTTACCAAGGCTGCGTTTGCCGATATCCTGCTGGAAAACTTGACCCTTGGTTATAAAGGGGTTGATGAAGATGGCAATGAAGTTCTGATTCCCGCTGTCATGCAAGACCCCTATTTTGAAATAGGTTATGACGAAAACGGTCTGCCGAGTTTTCGTCTCGGCTACAAAACAGCCACAGGTGTTATGGGTAATACGATTCACGGCATAAGTGGCAACATCCGACCAACGGTAGCTATCAATGCCAAAGGTATGAACCTTGGTGAACTGGCAAAATTTGAGCGGGAACTGGATCTGGGTGGTGTTCGAACGCCAGGCTATATCAAAGACGGTGTAAAAGATCCTCTTGGCAGGGAACTTAATGTGGATTAGTTCAGATTTGATCTGACAATTCATCCTTCAGAAAAGGAGAGGGTTACCGATTCAGATAGAGGGTGCAATCACTTAAATCTGAATCATCAAAAAGGTAACCCTCATGATTC
>MUIA01000295.1 GCA_002084115.1 Oceanospirillales bacterium LUC14_002_19_P2
AAACCCTCTCCCTGAAACTGAAGGTCAATCATTTTCAGCTCAGGGCGAAGATTTACATGACCGCTCTGCGGGCATCATTCGAGCAGCTAAGGTTATTCGTTACTGCGTAACTTGAGTCAGTAACTGAGGGCCTCTAGTGGGTGAGGCCGACATCAAAAACGCGCGCAAAGTATCAATTGCAGTTTAGTCGGGTCAATCCGTATATGTGCGGGAGCAGGCAATAACCCGGTTTTTTGTCCGGTAATATGCCTGATAGGGTCGGTGATGCCTTTCGTCCAGTACGGATTAGCGTTTGGATACCTATGCCGTATGATTAGACCCCCTTTTGCCTGATTGGTTGCCGCAGTCCTGATCGGGTCTTTGTTAATGGTGAGTGTGCCTGCCTGATGATGCATTCTGACATTTTGGTGACAATCGTGATTTCGCTGGCGATCCACGTTGCGATTGTCGGCTTTGTTGGAAAGCCCGAAACACGGCTGGCTATGCTGGCGTTGCCCCAGGGCGGGCAGACTTTGCAGTTGAATGTCACCCTGGCGAGCCCAGCAAAACCAAAGACTGAGCCAGTGAAGGTTGATCAAAACAAACCCTCTGATGAGCCAGTACCACAAACGGTTAAAAAGCCGGATTCTGTGGTAACGACGCGCGGTGAATCGCCCAATAAAACGGTTGTAAAAACCGAAGATGAACGTCCCAAGCCGGGCAGGAAACCCAAACCGCCAGAGCCTGAGAAGAAGCCTGAAACATTGCCGCTTGAAAAATGGGTAGCAAAAAAGGAAACCACCGAATCCCAACAGCCTGTTACGGAAGCGTCAAAAGGAAATACTGCCCAGGATATGAGCCGTACCGCTGATGTGGCCGGTTTGACGGATCAACGTCCCCTGGTGACGGAACCTCTGTTTAATGGTGCCCAGCGTAAACCGGCCTATCCTTACCAGGCGCGTAAGCGCGGACAGCAGGGAACAGTGTTGCTGGAGGTTTTCCTGGATAACCGGGGGCATATTGAATCGGTGACTCTGGTGGATTCTTCCGGTTTCAGCCTGCTGGACCGTGCTGCGGAAAAAGCCGTGCGCCGGTGGTCGTTCCGGCCTCTGGTACGTGACGGTGTGGCGCTGGCCAGTCGTGTAAGGGTGCCGGTCGTTTTCAGGCTGGATGCATAATCCCTGCCTGGACATTCCTCACGCATTATAGCGTTGTCTCGTAACTAACCTTTTATTCACACAGTTCCCCCGATTATCAAAAAGCCCTGGCAAGTTGGATGGGTTGGCTATCTTTAATGCTGCCATGATTGCCGTGATAACAGAGGCCTGATGCCTGTCTGAATGCTTACGGTAATTCCATCACTTCAGATTGAGGAGTTTGAATGGGCGCTGTGAGCGGGCGTTTCGCGTTGTATGCTACGGACACCAAGGGGGCCAGACGCGCTGTAGAACTGGAGCGCCATCTGGATCAGGTTGATCTGTTTGTGGGGGCTGATGCGCGCGCGGTCTTGCCTGATTTTGTCTGTTCCTTTCAGCGATCTGTTCAGGAGGTCCTTAATACTCATCTGGATCATTACGAATGCCATATTGTCTTCCTGCGACCTGGCCAAAGCGGGTGGCAGCTGGCAGGTGTGCTCCCGCTAAACAGTAATCGGCATCGAGTGTTAGTGATTGCGGTGGATGCTGCGGCCGGTATCTGCCTGCCAGTTTATGGTGAACATGAGACAGGTCGGCTGCATCAGTTGACAGAGCAGGTCGCCTGGCTGATGGGCCTGCAGTCCGTACTGTCGTTTCCCAGTTCGCAGGATGAGGCTCGGCAATGTCTGTTATCGCTGGGGCTGCGTCATGGCTGGACACTTGAACCTGCATCCGGTGCTGCGTTCCAGCGTGTCGCGACTGCATTGTTTCAGAAGCGACCGGTAGCCTGGGTACAGTCTTCTGGTGCCAGGCCGGTTTGGTCGCCGGGGTCTGCAGATGGCGTGGTACAGCATGACTCCCTGGATACCCTGAACCCCGATGCTTATGAGGCATTAGTGCTGGTGTCGGACCAGTGTGGTATCAGCGAAAAACTGGCTCCGCACAGTGACAAGACGCTTATCTGGCGACCCAAAAGTCTGGTTGTGGGCGTTTCCTGCCATCGCGATACCCCGCTGGAAGTGGTTGGCCAGGGGCTGGTGCAGTTTCTGGATGATAACGGCTTGTCGATTGACAGTGTGCGTTACTTGGCGGGTCTTGACCTGCAGCGGCATCATCCTGCGCTGAATGATTTCGGGATCATTCATGACATTCCCCTGCTGACGTACCGTATTGAAGAATTGTTAGGGGCCGATCCTGAACAGCCGCTTGCCCGGATGAAGCGTTTGTGGGAAAGCGGGCGTTTTTCCGTGGCTGATGCAGCAGCCCGTCACTGCAGTGGTGCTACGACAGCACTGGTGCCGGAATCGACCTTTTGCCTGCAGACAGATGGTCCCTCGGTGAGCATGGTGATCTGCAGAATCCCTGACAGTCACATGGCAACATCGCGGCCTGAGTCAGGGGTTGCTGGGCGGCACCTGCCGACTCACAGGGGCAGGCATCAGATCGTGGTCTGCAGCGGGGTTCAGTGCGCCCGGGCAGGCAGTTGCCATCGGTTGGCGGATTATGTGCGTCGACTGGCTCGTGATCTAGGGTTGGATCAAGGCGTTCGAGAGATACAAGTGGCATCGAGCGTGTGTTGTGTTGCCTGTCGGTACAAAAATTCAGCGGTTATTCATGAACATTTGGCGGCCCATGAAAGCCCTGTCAATGATGGGGTACGCTTGCGAGGAGTTCACAGTTTTTCTCGTACCCAGTGGCAACAGATACTCCGGGCGGTCAATCGACGGCAACCACTGAAGAGCCTGGTGGCGCCCAGTCACCTGGTTCCCATGGGAAACGATTGAACCTTATGGGCTCTGGTGACTCCAATCATTACCAGGCCCGTTATAGAGCGTTCGAATTGGTAAATATACGTATCACGGTGTGGTAATTGTTCTCATCTTCAGGGAAAATGCCCCTCCGTATCGTCAATTCAGCCTCGAAGGATGAGTGCCTGGATGAAGGCCCTGATACCAATGAATTCAACTGTCAGGGAAAACAGCTGGCTCCGAACATAAACCCATGGGACGGGGCGGCCTTCAGCACCTGGATAAACGCCAGAAGTGAGAGACAAAAAACGTGAGTGCCAAGACTGATACCCTTGACCTGACCCCCTACGGCATTACCGGCGCCGTCGGCATCCTGCGAAACCCTTCCTACGACCTGCTTTACGAAGAAGAAACCCGTGGCGACCTGAACGGTTTTGAGCGCGGCGTGGTCACTGACTCCGGCGCGGTGACAGTGGATACCGGTATCTTCACCGGCCGTTCGCCGAAAGATAAGTACATTGTCCGCGATGATACGACCCGGGATACGCTCTGGTGGGCTGACCAGGGACATAATGATAACAAGCCGATTGATCAATCCGTCTGGAATGACCTGAAAGGCGTGGTCACACGACAGTTATCCGCCAAACGCCTGTTTGTTGTCGATGCTTATTGTGGCGCCAATCCGGATACCCGTCTTTGTGTGCGCTTTATCACCGAGGTGGCCTGGCAGGCGCATTTCGTTACAAACATGTTCATTCGACCTTCTGCTGAAGACCTGGCGACCTTTGAGCCTGATTTCATTGTCATGAACGGTGCCAAGACCACCAATCCGGACTGGCAGGCACAGGGGCTGAACTCCGAGAACTTTGTCGCATTTAACCTGACAGAGCGCATACAGCTGATCGGCGGCACCTGGTACGGCGGCGAAATGAAGAAAGGGCTGTTCTCCGTCATGAACTACCTGTTGCCGCTGAAAGGCATTGCTTCCATGCATTGTTCTGCCAACATCGGTAAAGAAGGTGATGTCGCGGTCTTTTTTGGTCTGTCGGGTACCGGTAAGACGACGCTGTCGACTGATCCGAACCGGGAATTGATCGGCGATGATGAACACGGCTGGGATGATGACGGCGTATTCAACTTTGAAGGTGGCTGCTATGCCAAGTGCATCAACCTGAGCCAGGAGAATGAGCCGGATATTTTCAATGCGATCCGTCGTGATGCATTGCTGGAAAACGTTGCCGTCGATGCTGAAGGAAAGATTGATTATGACGATGGCAGCAAAACAGAGAATACCCGGGTTTCCTACCCGATCTACCATATCGATAATATCGTTAAGCCGGTGTCCTGCGGTGGTCATGCGACCCGGGTTATATTCCTGACAGCCGATGCTTTCGGCGTGTTGCCACCAGTTTCCAAGCTAACGCCAGAACAAACTCAGTACCACTTCCTGTCAGGATATACCTCTAAACTGGCAGGGACTGAACGTGGCATTACTGAACCGACACCGACCTTCTCTGCGGCCTTTGGTGCAGCCTTCCTGATGCTGCACCCGACGCAATATGCCCAGACTTTGGTCAAGCGGATGCAGGATTCAGGCGCGACCGCTTACCTGGTAAACACCGGCTGGAATGGAACCGGTAAGCGTATTTCTATCAAGGCGACCCGTGCCATTATTGATGCGATCCTGAACGGCTCCACTGATGAGGCTGATACCGTGATGTTGCCGTACTTCAACCTGAAAGTACCGGTGGCAGTAACCGGTGTGGATGATGTATCCATCCTGGATCCCCGTAATACCTATGATGATCCCGAGGCCTGGAAACGTCGTGCGAAGGATCTGGCGGCGCGTTTTGTGAAGAACTTCGCACAATACACCGATAATGACGCCGGTAAGGCACTGGTTGCGGCGGGTCCCCAGCTGTAATTCATCGGTTTTCCGGTACACTCTGAACGCGGCATAAGCCGCGTTCTTTGTTTTCGGGACAATCGATACACCATGCTGATTGACGACATATGCCCGCTCTGTGGCTGTTTTGATACGCGCCACTACCATCGGGACAAGGTGCGTGATTACCTTCAGTGCAATAACTGCCTGCTGGTGTTTGTACCGTCTTCCTTTCATTTATCCAATGAGGAAGAAAAAGCGGTTTACGATCAGCATGATAACCGCGTTGATGATGTCGGATACCGCCGTTTTCTTTCCCGGGTGTATGATCCTGTTGTTGAGCATCTGACCCAACAAGGGATAAGTCAGGGAGAAGGGTTGGATTTTGGTTGTGGCCCCGGCCCTGCGCTTGCTGCCATGTTCAGTGAAACGGGCCACAGGATGGCGGTTTATGATATCTATTACGCACATAAGCCCGAAGTGCTGGAACAAACCTATGATTTTGTGACGGCAACGGAAGTGATAGAGCACCTGGCCAGCCCTGGTACGGTATTGAAGCAGTTGATAGGGATGGTCAGACCTGGGGGCTGTCTTGGTCTTATGACCAAGCGAGTGCAAGATCGTCATGCCTTTGCCCGTTGGCACTATATTCGGGATCCAACCCATATCTGTTTTTATTCTGAAGCCACATTCCAATGGCTGGCTTCAACGTATGGCTGTGTCATGGAATGCTGCGCTAATGATGTCATCATCCTGTCACGGTCGGATTAATGTACGCTATACGTCGTTCACTCCCGATTATTGCAGCCTCTATCAAGTGATTGTTGCCGGAATCGCGAGAAGAAATACAAGACTCCGGTAGATCATTGATGCATGTCACAAGCCGCACCTTGCCTTCCTGTTAGGTTTTATTTGTTGGAATTGCAGATAAAAAACAACAGGCATATGGCAGGTGCTATGAGAGCAGTGACAGCGATTCTCCGTTTTCTTTCCAAACCGTCCGTAAAGTACTCTGCCGGTGTTTTATTACTGGGTGGCATTGTCGTTGGCCTGGTGGGTTGGGGGGCTTCCAGCTATACCCTTGAGGCAACCAGTACCGAGTCCTTTTGCATCGGCTGTCATGAAATGAGTAACAATGCCTATGTTGAATTGCAGGACACCATTCATTACAGCAACCGTACCGGCACCCGCGCAACCTGTGCCGACTGCCATGTTCCCCATGACTTACCGGGTAAGGTAGCCCGAAAAATCGAGGCGCTGCGGGAAGTCTACGGCAAGTTCACCGGAATTATCGACACCCCGGAAAAATACGAAGCCCATCGTCTGGTCATGGCGGAGCGGGTCTGGGCTGATATGCGTGAAGATGACTCGGCCGCCTGCCGAGCCTGTCACGTGAATATCGAGACATCGCTGGATCAGCAGTATCAGTGGGCGCGCATGAACCATGAAAAGGCGATCGAGAACGGACAGACCTGTATCAACTGTCACCAGGGCATTGCCCATAAGCTGCCGGAAACCCGGCTGATGCTGAAGCCGCTGGTCGACTAAGGGTTACTTCATGCTGAATGCCGGAAACAGTCTGGCCATGCTGGCGTTGATAACAGGGCTGGGACTGGTTTTTTATCCGGTGCTGAGTGGTTTGCGTCGTATACCGGCCAGCCTGTTGCTCATCACCCATGGAGTCAGTTTACAGGCTGCCTTTCTGATCCTTGTTTACGCCCTTATCACGGATGATTTCTCAGTCAGCTATGTGATGTCGCACTCCGAAACGAGTCTTCCTCTTCTCTATAAAGTCAGTGCGGCCTGGGGCGGACATGGTGGTTCCCTGTTGTTCTGGGTGATGCTTCAGGTTGGCTGGATGGGGCTGTTTTACTGGTTTTGCCGACCGTTTTCCAAGGCTCAAAAAAACATTGCGTTGTCGTTTATGGCGATGATCAGCACTGGGCTGATCGGGCTGTTACTGGTGTCTTCTCCATTTGCGTCTGTGGTTCTGTATGCCTTGTGGTCACCGGCCAGTGTCGTAGTCAAATTGTCTTGCCGGTCACTGGTATTGCTGAGCGTTGTGATGCTGCTGCTGGTGGCCTGCGGCAGCATTCTTTTGGGGACTTTATACCCTATCGGCTTTGAAGCCTTTGGATCAGGGCAGATCTCTGTAGGGGCGCCTTACTTCAATGCGTTTTTTATTCCTCTAGCGCTAATGCTGGCAGCTATTCTGACGGGCTTTTCTGTCCATATACGTCAAGTCAGTGTTATCGCGATCGCCGGTGAAGCGACGCTGTTTGTGTTGGCTGGCCTGGTGTTGTCCTGGTTGATTGTGGGGATTGGCGGGATGACGTGACTGGTGCTCACCATGACGCTGTGGACCGTGTGGTCACAGCTCTTCTACGTACGACATCAGCCTAATAAGGCGGGTGCGGCAATGGCGCACATTGGGTTGGTGCTGGCAATGGCCGGTGCCTGCCTGTCGGATGCCGGGCTAGTGCAAAAAGAGATTGGCCTGCGTCCGGGACAACAGGAAACCCTGGGCGGCTATCAATTTGTCTTTATGGGAACGACGCCGGTGCGTGGACCGAATTACCTGGCAGATTACGCCTTTTTCTCGGTCACTGACGATGCCGGACGACGTACCGACATGCATCCGGAAAAGCGATGGTATGCCCGGCCTGATGTGGTGATGACAGAAGCCGCAGTGGACAGTACCTGGCGACGGGATCTCTACATCACGCTGGGAGAACCGTTGGCACAGGAGGCTTGGTCCGTTCGTCTGCAGGTCAAATCGTTTATCAGCCTCCTCTGGTTGGGGGGAGGGTTGGTGGTGTTGGTAGGGTTCTGGGCAGTGGGTTCGAGAATGTGGCGCTATAGGCAGGGGACGGAAAGCCTACGGGCAACCGGTCAATCCGGTCTGGCAGTCTGATGAATGGGGGAGTTATGAAGAGTCAGGATTCTGTGTCAAAACCGTATGGGCTGACGGCCTGCCGTACCGGCCTGTTGACACTGTTACTGTTTGCGACGGCGGGGCTGCAGGCCGATGAGAGTCGCGTTGAGGCCAGGAACGAGATGTTTAAGGACGGCTTTCCCAGGCAATACGAGTCCTGGAAAGCCACGGAAAAGATGGACTTCAAAAGTGCCCATAATGGTAACCAGTTTGAGGACATGCTGGAAAAAGATCCACGCCTGGTCGTGTTATGGGCAGGTTACGGCTTTTCCAAGGATTACAATGCGCCGCGTGGGCATATGTATGCCGTGACCGATGTGCGTAACACCCTGCGAACCGGCGCGCCTTCCGGCCCTGATGACGGACCAATGCCGAATGCCTGCTGGAGCTGCAAGAGCCCGGATGTCGCACGAATGATTGATGAGCAGGGCAAGGATGACTACTTTGCCGGTCAATGGGCGTCCAAAGGCTCTGAGATCGTCAATCCGATTGGTTGTGCGGACTGTCATGAGACAAGCAGCGATGACATGAAACTGGCCATTTCCCGACCCTATCTGGAGGATGGTCTGGCGGCATTGGGCTACGACCACGCGAATGCTTCACAGCAGGATATGAAATCGTTGGTGTGTGCCCAGTGTCATGTGGAGTACTACTTTGCCGGCCCGAACAAGGAAGTGGTATTCCCATGGGCAGAAGGCACGAAAGCGGAAGAGATGGAACAGTATTTTGATCATCGCGCTTTCAGTGACTGGACCCATGCGATTTCCCGAGCGCCGATGCTGAAAGCTCAGCACCCGGGCTGGGAAACCTGACAGGAAGGGGTACACGGAAAAAACAATGTGTCCTGTGTCGACTGCCATATGCCCAAGAAACGGGATATAAGGTATTACCTTTACCGACCACCGGGTGATGAGTCCACTGGCCAATATCGAAGGCACCTGTCAAAGCTGTCATACCCAGTCGAAGGAATATCTGGTCGGTATGGTGACAAGCTATCAGGAAAAAATCGGTGAGATGAAGATCCGTGCGGAAGACCTGCTGGTCAAGGCGCACATTGAGGCTGGCGCTGCCTGGAAAGCCGGTGCGGGTGAACAGGAAATGCAAAAGGCGCTGACTCTGATTCGTCATGCGCAATGGCGCTGGGATTATGCCATTGCATCCCATGGCGCGTCTTTCCACGCGCCGGAAGAGTCGTTGCGGGTACTGGGAACGGCGGTTGAGAAAGCCGGTGAAGCCCGGCTGGAAATTGCACGCGTGCTGGCGAAACATGGTGTGACCGACCCCGTGTCCATGCCGGACCTGTCAACCAAGGAAAAAGCCCAGATGTATATTGGTCTGAATGTGGAGAAGCTCAAGGCAGACAAAGAAGCGTTTAAGGAAAATGTGCTGCCGAAATGGGATGAGGAAGCCCGGGAAAAAGGGAACTTGATGTAGTCGTGCTAACTACCGAGCTGACGGTATGAGACGTTATGTGAATACGGTTAGCTCGGTTCGTTGAAAAATCGCGGTATAAATGGTGGTAAAAACACTTCCCTGCAATGGCTTCACGTGTAGCTGTGGCGTGATACAGACAGTATTTTACCATGTTTACCTGGATTAGTTCAGATTTGATCTGACAATTTATCCTTCAGAAAAGGAGAGGGTTACCGATTCAGATAGAGGGTGCAATCACTTAAATCTGAATCATCAAAAAGGTAACCCTCATGATTCAT
>MUIA01000396.1 GCA_002084115.1 Oceanospirillales bacterium LUC14_002_19_P2
AGCTGAACAGTAGACCCAGAAAATGCCTTGGTTACAAAACTCCATATGAGGCATTCAAAGAGTTAACTGGAGTGGATGCAAGAAAAGTCATGGGTTATGCATTTATGACTTGAATTCAGGCATAGTGAAAAGCTGATTGAGTTTATTGACCATATTCTCCCCGATATCGAGACTGATACTTTCGTTTTTATCATTGTTCTTTTCTATTTTCTCTATCGCTTTATTGTCTGCTGTTGGAACAACGGCCACCACTGGCTTAATCGATGCATCTGTTTTATCTGTCGCTCTATCCTCATGCAGAACAGCAGCAATCGCTTGTTGCGAAAAATGCGGGTTATAGGAGATTTCATCAGCAACAGAATTAAAGGCTAATACTCTGGTATTGGCATCAGCTTGTCTATTGGCTCTGGCCAGCTCCGAGGTACGTTTGAGCCGGTTCAATCGTTTATCAGCAAGAATCTTTTTACGCTGAGGCAAGGGTTCATTAAAGCGGGTTAAAGCCAAGCTATCGGCGCTCTTATTTTTGGAATTCTGAACCCATAATCGGGGTTGAGAAGCCTGCTCACCGTTATTACTCTGCTTAATGGGGATTTGGATACGCATCAAAATCGTTTCATCAGCCGGTATTGCCATCAAAAGAAAATCCAGGTTTTCAAGTGAAACCGGCAGTGTGCTGGTTAAGCGAATAATGCGTCGTCCATCAGCTTCCTCGTGCCAGGACGTATCGATGGCTGCATTAAAGTACTGCAACGGAACGTCATAATTTTGATGATCCAGGGGAGAGGCGACATCCACGACAATCGGCGCGTCAGGATCAACAAGACCGGAAACCTCAACCTCGGCATGAAGCGGTTCATTAAATCCGGAGAATAATTGAATAGCGGAAAATTCAATGGCACGAACGGAAGGCGCTAGCAACAGGCATACCGCAAGGAAAAACGAATAAACGCTTAACCCCGACACATGAATAATGTTGTTATTCGGTTTCTGCCTAGCCACTTTCATACTATTTAGAGTAGCAAGGTAAAACCGTGAAAATTTGTCATAAAAAAACGCACCGGATGGTGCGTTTTTTACATGCGCTATGTAATGACCGCCTTAACAACCAAACTTGGCTTTGGCTTCCCGACGACGCGCATGGAGAACCGGTTCGGTGTAACCATTAGGCTGTTCTGTTCCCTTGATGACCAAATCGCAGGCTGCCTGAAAAGCCACACTCTCGTCAAAGTTTGGCGCCATATTGCGATACTCGGGATCTTCAGCATTCTGACGGTCAACCACAGCAGCCATCCGCTGCATGGTTTCCATCACCTGCTCTTCCGTGCAAACACCATGACGTAACCAGTTGGCAATGTGCTGGCTGGAAATACGCAGTGTGGCGCGATCTTCCATCAAGCCTACATCATTGATGTCCGGCACCTTGGAACAGCCGACGCCATGGTCAACCCAGCGGACAACATAACCCAGAATACCCTGGGCGTTATTATCCAGTTCCTGCTGAATATCGTCTGCTGTCAGTGCGGCAGGATTATCAAGCAATGGCAGTGTCAGAATATCATCCAGACTTGCACGCTGACGATTCGCCAGTTCCGACTGCACATCCGCCACATTGATCTGATGATAATGAATGGCATGCAAGGTAGCAGCTGTCGGTGATGGCACCCATGCCGTATTCGCGCCTGCCTTGGGATGGCCAACCTTGACCGACATCATCTGTTCCATCTGGTCAGGAATTGGCCACATGCCCTTACCAATCTGCGCACGCCCTTTCAGGCCGGTGGCAAGACCGGTATCAACATTCCAGTCTTCATAAGCCTTGATCCAGGCTTCATTTTTCATGGGACCTTTGCGGACCACCGGCCCCGCTTCCATAGAGGTATGGATTTCGTCCCCTGTCCGATCAAGGAATCCAGTATTGATGAACACGACACGCTCTTTGGCGGCGGCAATACAGGCCTTGAGATTCACCGTGGTACGGCGTTCTTCATCCATGATGCCGACTTTTAGCGTGTTCACCGGCAAGCTCAGTGCTTGTTCAATCCGCCCGAAGAGTGTATTGGTAAATGCCACTTCTTCAGGGCCGTGCATTTTGGGCTTAACGATGTAAACGCTACCCGTGCGTGAATTGCTGTACGGGCCATTGCCCTTGAGATCATGAATGGCAATCAGGGAGGTTACCATGCCATCAAGAATGCCCTCGGGGATCTCATTACCGTCTTTGTCCAGAACGGCTTCATTGGTCATCAAGTGACCTACATTTCGGACAAACATCAGGCTGCGCCCAGGCAACGACAACGTATTTCCGTCAGGTGTCAGATACTCGCGATCGGGATTCAGGCTGCGGATGACTGTGCGATCCCCTTTCTGGAACTCAATGCCCAGCGTGCCTTTCATTAGTCCCAGCCAGTTGCCATAGACAACGGCTTTGTCTTCAGCATCAACAGCGGCAACAGAATCTTCACAGTCCATGATGGTGGTCAGTGCCGATTCCAGTAGTACGTCCTTGACGTTAGCTGGATCGCCCTTACCAATTACATGCTCAGGATCAATCTGAATTTCCAGATACAACCCATTGTTTTGTATGAGAATAGCGGTTGGACTAATCAGTTCACCCTTGTAGCCAGCAAACTGCTCCGGACGCTGAAGTGCAGTTTCAGAACCGTCTTTCAGTTTAACCGCGAGCTGACCTTCCTTGACGCCATAACCGCATACATCTGCGTGTGAACCTTTGGCAAGCGGTGCCGCCTCATCAAGAAAACGTCTGGCATAGGCAATAACCTTGGCGCCACGCTCAGGATTGTAACCCTTTCCTTTCTCGGCCCCGTCCTGCTCAGAAATCACATCGGTACCATAAAGTGCATCATACAGGCTGCCCCACCGGGCATTGGCGGCATTCAGCGCGTAGCGGGCATTCATGACAGGGACAACCAGCTGAGGACCTGCCAGTTTTGCGATTTCGGGATCAACATTCTCGGTGGTGATTGAGAAATCGTCCGCTTCAGGCAACAGATAACCAATCTGTTCAAGGAATGCGCGGTATTCAACCGCATTGTGTGCCTGACCGCGACGCTGCTGATGCCACGCATCGATCTGCGCCTGCAGGTCATCACGGCGCGCCAGCAAAGCTTTGTTGACGGGCGCCAGCTCAGTGACAATGTTTTCCAGTTCGGCCCAGAAGCGATCGGAATCCACCCCTGTTCCCGGCGCTATCTCGTTGGCAACCAGGTCATGTAAAACCTTGGCAACCTGGAGACCACCTGCTTGTATGCGTTCTGTCATCGTTATTATGCCTCTCAGCCCTGGTGAACAATCCTGTCCTGCCAACCCCCAAGCCTCCCCCGGCGAACAGCAGGTTTCAGGGTATAGGAGTGTGAAAATGCCGGAAAATTCTAGAAGATGCCACTAGGATTCCGCTAATTTATCGTCTTTATGACCGCTATTTTCCGGATGAATAAAATCCGACACCTGACCATCATGTCCTACTGACCAACTAATGCTTATGTCATGCCAGCAGCAATTCATACAGGGCATATTCGGTATAAAAAATAAAAATTGCCCCCTATCCGTAGTTCCACTTACAATGCTCCGGCATGCGACTGGTGCCTTATGGTTGGCGCGGTATTGAGGGGTATCAACCAACCTGTTTGCAAGCATCAGGCGCTCATTCCAGAAGTCAGGAGCGAAACATGACCACGTATAATCGCCAAGAAGAAATCGCCCGCATTGAGAAGGACTGGGCCGAGAATCCCCGCTGGAAAAACGTCAAGCGTACCTACACCGCGGAAGACGTTGTGCGCCTGCGCGGTTCCGTCAAGATCGAGAACACCATTGCCCGCCAGGGTGCCGAGAAGCTCTGGGATCTGGTTTACGGTGGCCAGGCCAAGAAAGGTTATGTAACTCAAGTTACGCACAAGACTGAAAATACGGCATTATTGCCGGTATGAAACACGATCTGATTGAGCTGTACTCTGACTACCTTCTGTCCTCTTTTGGCAAAACAACCGCAACCGGTTT
>MUIA01000129.1 GCA_002084115.1 Oceanospirillales bacterium LUC14_002_19_P2
AACCGGTTGCGGTTGTTTTGCCAAAAGAGGACAGAAGGTAGTCAGAGTACAGCTCAATCAGATCGTGTTTCATACCGGCAATAATGCCGTATTTTCAGTCTTGTGCGTAACTTGAGTGAGTATTTCTGTCGCTGGCAGGACGCAGCATCCGCTATTCTGCGTCTCTCTGCCGTCTGAAGGGTCAATCTGTCAGATAATATTCAATGGTGGAAATCACCCGTACCTTCTTTATATACGGCGTGTTTTTATCCCGATCCGTAATCTGGAAAACGCCCTGGCGGGCTGATTTGATTTTGCCCAGCCGACTGTCGGAATCCTGCGCGAATTTCTCACCTACTTCCCGGGCATTCCTAGTGGCTTCTTCAATCATGGCAGGTTTCAGGGTATTGAGGCCGGTGAACAAGTATTCGGTGCGGGCTTCGTAGTCATTGCTGGCGATGGCAATGCCGGCTGCTGCCAGCTCCAGAATCTCCTGGCGTGCCTGGCGTACACGGTTCACATTCGTTGTGTAGACGGTGACATCGGACTCTGCTGTGAAACGGAATTTGTTTTGGCTGGTATTGTAATTCAGGGTTTCGTTATCGGTGATTGCCGGTGGATTGATGGAAATGTCCTGGTCGGTAAAACCCCGGTCATGGAGGAAGACGATAATCTTGTCATTCTTTGTCTGGATATCCTTAACCAGTGTACCCAGGTCGTTGGCCCCTTCCCAGAACCGGATCGGCCAGATGGCTACATCGGCGGGGACTTCCTTTTCCGCCAGCCCCTTGGCGACGACGGTTCGGTTCATTTGCTTGAAGGTGATCAGTCCATCGGCGAGCTGGTAGCCCAGCAGTCCGAAGGCGACGATGAGGCAGCCACCCAGGATGATGGCCGGAAACCGTGCTGATGATCGCATGTCGCTTTCCTCTGGTAACTCAATCTAACGTGATATGAAGGCTGTCGGGCGCTTCCAGGGCCTTACGTTCTTCCCGGGGCGTCTGGCCGTAATGGTTTTTATAGGCCGTGCTGAAATGGGAGGCGCTGGTAAACCCGCAGGCCAGCCCGACCTGGAGAATGGATTTGTCCGATTCCCGAAGCAGGCGGCGGGCTTTTTCCATCCGGATATTAAAGTAGAATCGGGACGGTACCGCCTGCAGGTGTTTCTTGAATAAACGCTCAAGGTGTCGGCGGGACAGCCCGACATGGAAGGCAATGTCATCCGTGGATAACGGCTCTTCAATATTGCTTTCCATCAGGGTGACCGCTTCTACGAGCTTGGGTTGGCGGGCGCCAATGCGGTGCTGCAGAGGCACCCGTTGGGGATCTTTGGCGGTGCGGATCCGCTCGCAGACGAACTGCTCCGAGATGGAGGCCGCCAGTTCCATGCCGTGACGCTGGCCGATCAGGAAAAGCATCATGTCCATGGCGGCCGTACCGCCGCTGCAGGTGTACCGGTGGCCGTCCACTTCGAAAAGATTATTAGTGACCCGTATCAGTGGAAATTCATCACGCAGGTTTTCATAGTCCCACCAGTGTATGGTGGCCCGGCAGCCGTCCAGCAGGCCGGCACAGGCCAGCAGGTAGGAACCGGTACCGATACCACCAAGCGCGGCTTTACTCTGCTTCTGCTGTCGCAACCAGGCAATAATGTTCTCGTTTCCGGTGCGGGCCACCGGGCTGGCGCCGACCACGAACAGGGTGTCGACGTTGATAGCGTCACGAATGCCGCAGTCTACGTCCGTAATGACGCCGGCAGAGCTGGCCACCGGCTTGCCATCATGGCTGATCAGGCTATGTTCATACAGGCTTTCGCCCGTAATAAGGTTGGCCATGCGCAATGGTTCGATCGCAGATGAAAAGGCAATCAGGGAGAAATTAGGCAGTAACAGGAAGCCGGTCCGGTGAGCCCGGTGATTGGGTGGCTGCAACAGCGAATTGCCTGCCGGTTCGGCGGGTTGGTGATTGAATACGTGCGACAATGGTGACTCACCCCTGAAATCTGCAAGAACAACAGTACGGCTTCGCTGGATGTGGTCGGTAACCGGACTTCTGCCGGTGTCTATGGAGGCAATAGGCGGTTTCTGACACCGGATATCCTAATGGATGGTTAATAAATGACAAATGCTTTTTCGTGGCCATCATTGATATGGGTCGCCTCATCACAATGTCAGACTGACGCAAGTCAATGTCGCATTCGGGCAATTTGGTGGTGTGGCTTTCCTTGATAATCAAGGGCAAATACCTACGAAAGCGCGGTTTTGATAGCGTCTGGGGATGGTCGGGTGCGGAAAGTCCGATACTTTGGCTTGTCAGGCGGGATTCCCTCACACGTACTGATGTTTCGCTATGAATACCTTTATAGACCTTCGCAAGTTCAGCTCCGACCAGGCCAAACTCTGGGTGCGGGAGCGCATGCCCTCCGATGACATCGACCAGGCGCTGCGTCTGGCGGACATCTACTATCGCCACGCCCGGAGTACCGAGCCGGTGGACGGCGGCGCTGATGACATGTATGGCGCTTTCCTCTGTCTGTGGCAGTTCATTCAGCAACGGCCGACAGGGCAGTCCCTGGTGCGCGCCTATAATCCGACGCCGGAAGAGCATCAGTGGCACTCGACACACAGCGTGATCGAGATCCTGTCTGGCGATATGCCATTCCTGGTGTCGTCCATGATCATGGAACTGGATCGCCAGGAGTTGCATATTCATGGCCTGACTCACCCGGTGATCAACGTCGTACGTGACAAACAGGGGAAGCTACAGTCTGTTCATGACCATGAAGAAACGATCAAGGGTAGCCACCCCGAAGCCCTGATCCGGATTGAGATTGAGCGCCAGCCGGATGAGGCATCCCTGCAACAGGTGGTCACGATGATTCGCCAGGTGCTGGCGGATGTCCACCGGGTCATTGATGACTGGCCGCGGATGCAGGCGACCCTGGATGAAGCGATTGACTACTGCGCCAACCATACTCAGCCGATTGCGGCGGATGAACTGGATGAAACTCTCGCGTTCCTGCGCTGGCTCAAGGAAGACAACTTCCTGTTCATCGGTTATCGCTATTACGAACTGGCGCAGGACGGTTGCCAGGCCAAGCTGTGCATTCGGGATGATTCCGGCCTGGGTACGTTCAGGAAAGAGGTCAGTGACAGCCCGAAGGAAATTCCCCTGCCGGAGTCCCTAGTAGAAAAGCTGCAGGAGCCGGAACTGCTGGTGATCACCAAGTCCACCACCCGTTCCACCATTCAGCGCCCGGCTCACCTGGATTACCTGGGCATCAAGCATTTTGACGAGAAGGGCAACGTTGTAGGTGAGTGGCGCTTCTTTGGCCTGTTCTCTTCCAAGGCGTATAGCGCGCCACTGGAACAGGTGCCATTACTGCGGGTGAAGGTGCAGAAGCTGCTGGACAGTGCCGATGTGCCGGTGAACAGTCACGCAGGCCGCGCGTTGCGTCACATTGTGAATCAGTATCCTCGTGATGAGCTGTTGCAGGCGGGTTTCGACAACCTGCACGAGATCATCATGGGCGTGCTGGAATGCAAGGAACGCCGTGAACTTCGGGTCTTTATCCGTCCTGACAGCTACGGCCGTTTCATCAACGCCATGGTGTACGTGCCCCGGGATCGTTTCAATACCGAATTCCGGCTGAAACTGCAGCAGATTCTGTTGCGGGAGCTGGATGGCCATAGTATTGATTTCAGCGTACAACTCTCTGAAAACCCGCTGGCACAGGTGCAATTCACCGTGCATTGCCAGGACGCCAATGACAAGGCGGTGGATGTCCGGCAGCTGGAAACCCTAATGACTGATGCCATGATGGTGTGGCAGGACCACCTGCAGAAGGCGTTGGTTGACAGCGCCGGTGAGGCCCAGGGCAGTTATCTCTCCCGCCGCTACGTGAATGCGTTTCCGGCGGCCTACCGTGAAGATAACCATCCTCGTCAGGCCGTGGCGGATATCGAGCGACTGGAAGGACTGGACAACGGCCATTCCCTGCATGCCCTGCTGTACCATCCGGTGAACGACTTTGATCGTTTGCATTTCCGGGTACTGGGCCAGGGGGACATGCTGGCGCTGTCGGATGTTCTGCCCATTCTGGAGCATATGGGGGTTCGTACCCTGAGCGCCCGTCCCTACAGTGTCAGCCCGCAGGATGGTGAACGGGCTTGGGTGCTTGATTTCGCCATCGCGGTCTGCAACGGCCTGGATATGGACGACAATGGTGTACGCAACCAGTTCCAGGAAACCTTTGTCCACACCTGGAAAGGCGCGGTGGAAAATGACGGCTTTAACGCGCTGGTGATCAGTGTTGGCCTTGCTTGCCGACAGATTGTGCTGCTGCGTGCCCTGGCCAAGTATCTGCTGCAGTTGCAGGTGCCGTTCAGTCAGAGATCCATGGAGCAGACCCTGAATGGCAACCCTGCCATTACCCGTATCCTGGTGAAGCTGTTTGAAACCCGGTTTGATCCTGTGTTCAGCAAGAAACGCGAAAAGGCAATTGAGCAGTTGTTGACACAGCTGGACACGGAACTGGATGCCGTCAGCAATCTGGATGAAGACCGTATCCTGCGTCACTACCTCAGTGTGATCCAGGCCATGCTGCGTACCAACTATTACCAGCGTACGACTGAGGGCGGATATAAACCCTGCCTCTCCTTCAAGGTCAGTCCGGAACAGATTCCGGCCGCACCGTTGCCCCGGCCCAAGTTTGAGATATTTGTCTATTCCCCGCGGGTGGAAGGTGTTCATATGCGCGGTGGCAAGGTCGCTCGTGGCGGTCTGCGCTGGTCGGATCGCCGGGAAGATTTCCGCACGGAGGTGCTTGGGCTGGTCAAGGCCCAGCTGGTCAAGAACGCCGTGATTGTGCCGGTCGGCTCCAAGGGGGGATTTATTCCCAAACAGCTGCCGTCTGACGGTGGTCGTGAAGCGCTGATGGCAGAAGGTATCGCCAGCTACCGGGTCTTTATCAGCGGCCTGCTGGATATCACCGACAACCTGATTCAGGGGGATGTAGTGCCGCCGCAGGATGTGGTGCGTCATGATGAAGATGACCCCTACCTGGTGGTGGCTGCTGACAAGGGAACCGCGACCTTCTCTGATATTGCCAACGATATGTCCGCCCAGTACGGCTTCTGGCTAGGTGATGCGTTTGCCTCCGGTGGCAGTCAGGGCTATGACCACAAGAAAATGGGCATCACTGCCCGAGGTGCCTGGGAATCAGTCAAGCGGCTGTTCCGTGAACGGGGCGTGGATACCCAGCAGGAAGACTTCACCGTGGTCGGTGTCGGTGATATGGCCGGGGATGTTTTCGGTAATGGCATGTTGCTGTCCGAACATATCCGCCTGGTGGCGGCGTTCAACCACATGCATATCTTTATTGATCCGCAGCCGGATGCTAAAACGTCGTTTGTTGAACGTCAGCGGCTGTTCAATCTGCCCCGTTCCTCCTGGGAAGACTACGATAAGTCGCTGATTTCCAAGGGAGGCGGAATCTTCAGCCGTCAGGCCAAATCCATTAGCCTGACCCCGGAAATGCGCAAAGCGCTGGGTATTGAGGGCAAAGTTCGCTCCATGACGCCGTCGGATCTTATCCGGGCGATATTGATGGCGCCGGTGGACCTGCTCTGGAACGGCGGTATCGGCACCTATGTCAAAGCTTCTACGGAAACCCATCTCCAGGTGGGAGACAGGGCCAACGACAGTGTCCGTATTGATGCGCCGGAACTGCGGGCGGCTGTGGTCGGTGAAGGCGGTAATTTGGGCATCACCCAGCGTGCCCGGATTGAGGTTGCTCGCAACGGTGGACTGATCACCACGGATGCGGTGGACAATTCCGGCGGTGTCGACAGCTCCGATCACGAAGTGAATATCAAGATTCTGCTAAACCAGGTGGTGGCCGACGGTGATATGACCGTCAAGCAGCGCAACACCCTGCTGGCCAGCATGACCGATGAAGTGGCCGAGCTGGTATTGCGGCACAACTTCCTGCAGAGTCAGCGGTTGAGTCTTAGCACGCACCAGTCTGCGGCGCTGTTCAACGACCACCGGTATCTGCTTCGCACACTGGAAGAGGAAGGTCGCCTTAACCGTCAGCTGGAATGCCTGCCGTCTGACCAGGAAATTAAAGAGCGTGCAAAGGCCGGGGAGGGGTTGTCACGACCGGAAATTTCGGTACTGCTCTCGTACTCAAAGCTCAAGCTGTTTGACAACCTGGTAGAAGCGCAGGTCGATCAGGATGCCAGTCTGGCCAAAGAGCTGCCGCGCTACTTCCCGACCGCCTTACGGAAACCATTTGTTGACCGTCTGGATCAGCACCCGTTGAAGACGGAAATCCTGGCTACCCATATTGCCAATATGCTCGGTAACCGGATGGGCGCCACCTTTGTGGATTACCTGCAGAATGAAACCCGGTGCCAGCCTATTGATGCCGTGCGGGCGTATGCTGCGGTGCGGGACATCTTTGATGTACGGTTAATCTGGGATCAGTTTGAACAGTTGGGTCTGCATGTGGATGATGCTGTCCAGCGTGAAGAGTTGACCCGGGTGCAGCGTCATGTGGAGAAAGCCTGCATCTGGATGCTGCGGAATCATGGCGCAGGTCTGGATATTGAGGCACTGGTCAACACCTATCGTCCTGGTGTTGAAACGGTAGCCGCCGACTTGGCTGGTTTCCTGGGCGAGAGTGACCGGGCATTGTTGGCAGAGCGTCAGCAGGCACTGGTGGAAGCGGGTATGCCGGAAGACCTGGCGTTGACCTGCGCAAGTTTCCGCTACCTGTACTACGTGCTGGACATCGTCAGCATCGCGACGCGCAATGACCAGTCGGTTAAGGCGACAGCCACCGTTTATTTCGGTCTGGAAGATCGCCTGACCCTGAACTGGTTGCGCAACCAGGTTCGCGGCCTGCCCGAGGGGGATCTCTGGCAGCGTAAGGCCAAGGCGTCCCTGCGTGATCAGCTGGATCGCAGTCTTGGTGAAAACACCGGCAGTATTGTCAGTGGTAAAGATGGTGATCCGCTGGTGAAGCTGAATGCCTGGCTGGAATTGAGCGCGATACCGGTCAATCGCTGGCAGCGCACCATGTCTGACATTGAAAATGTCGGCAAGCCTGATCTGGCCATGCTCTCCGTTGCCATGCAGGACCTTGCCCTGCTGGCAAATGGTTAAGCCAATAAACGCTAAGAGGCGTAAGAAGCTCCCCATCAGTGAATGACGGGGGCTTCCGTCCTGAACGGACAACAACCCGACAATAACGAAAGAACGACAGTAACAGGATAACAATTCCAGGAGTAAGCGATGACAGAACAGAATGTGACGCGGGCGACCTTTGATGAGGTCATGGTGCCGAATTACAAGCCGCAGGATATGGTGCCGGTACGTGGCGAAGGTTCCCGGGTCTGGGATCAGAACGGTAAGGAATACCTGGATTTTACCGGCGGTATTGCCGTCAACGCCCTGGGGCATGCAAACCCCCGTCTGGTTAAGGCGCTGCAGGAACAAAGTGAAAAGCTGTGGCACCTGAGCAATGTCTACACCAACGAACCGGCGCTGAAACTGGCAAAGCGCCTGACGGAGCTAACGTTTGCAGACAAGGTCTTTTTCTGCAACTCCGGTGGTGAGGCCAACGAGGCGGCTTTCAAACTGGTGCGCAAATACGCCTACGACAACGTGGGTCCGGAAAAGCATGAGATCATTTCCTTCCGGCAGTCATTCCACGGTCGTACGCTGTTTACCGTATCCGTTGGCGGTCAGGAAAAGTACCGCAAGGGTTTTGAGCCGGTGCCTGCTGGTATCACCCATGTTGAATTCAACAACCTTGAGGCATTGAAAGCGGCGATCTCTGACCGTACCTGTGCGGTGGTCATGGAGCCAATCCAGGGTGAAGGCGGGATTATTCTTGCGGACCCTGAGTTTGTACGGGGTGTCCGTGAACTGTGTGATCAGCATAACACTTTGCTGGTATTCGATGAGATCCAGACTGGCGTGGGCCGGACCGGCCACTTCTATGCCTACATGGAACTGGGCGTGGAGCCTGATGTGCTGACCACGGCCAAGGCGCTGGGAGGCGGTTTCCCGATTGGTGCCATGCTGACCACGGACAAATGCGCGGAAAGCCTCGGCTTCGGTACCCACGGCAGCACCTATGGCGGTAACCCGTTGGGTTGTGCCGTGGCACTGGAAGTGGTGAACAACATCAGTGATGAACAGATGCTGACTGATGTACAACGCAAGCATGGACTGTTCGTTGAAGAGCTGGATCGCATCAACCGTGAACACGGTATCTTCGAGGAAGTCCGCGGTAAAGGCTTGTTGATTGGTGGCGCGTTGAAGCCTGAATGGCATGGTCAGGGCGCCCGTTTCTTGGCTGCCGCCCGTGCAGAAGGTCTGATGCTTTTGGTGGCCGGTCCCCAGGTACTGCGGATGGCGCCAGCGTTGAATATTGCTGACGATGAAATCCACGAAGGCATGCAGCGCTTTGCCCGTGCCGTGGCTAAAGTTGTAGCGGAAGGTCCGGAAGCCTGATCTCTCCTACTGTCGCCATAAGTCACGTATGCAGACTTATGGCGGCTCTCTCCCATCTAACAAGGTCGCGCTTAGTCATACTCATCCACAAACGAACCCGACGAAGCTGTGGAATGCTGGACATATAATAGCAGGCTTGCCCCAAGCGTTTTTTAAAAACACTCCCATTGATGATCACGAATATAACGGTTTCTGGCACCATTAACGTCATCAAAAGAATGGGTCATGAATCAGATCCGTTGATTACGTATATATAACAGTCGTCGGTAATGGTTATGCTGCGCATTTTGGATTATGGCTGTCATTGACGTTGTATGCCCCCACTGTGAAAGCATTGATGGTGTTGTGAAAAACGGTAAAGCAGACTCCGGACTGCAGTGCTATCTCTGCCGACACTGCAAACGCAGCTTTCAGCTCGATTTCATCTATAACGCTAACAAGCCGGGCACCCACGAACGGATAAAGGATATGGCGATGAATGGCTCGGGAGTCAGGGATGCGGGGCGTGTTCTCGGAATCAGTCCAACCACCGTCATCAGCCATCTAAAAAACTGGCGCCCCCAATGTGACATCACAACCTTTTGAGGGGGAAGAGCAGGTGCTGATCTGGCAGATGGACGAGCAATGGTCGTTTGTCGGCAATAAAGGAAACCAGCGCTGGTTGTAGTAGTTCAAACCTGATCTGACAGTTACCGATTTTCCAGAGGGTGTCTGTCAGGTCAAATTCAGGCTATGAATTTTTCCTGCCAGATCTGTTTTCCATCGAGCAACGTTTCCATGGGAGTTCTCCCACAACACCGTTTGCCCTGATGGGTGCGCTCAGTATTGTAGTGGATTAACCATTCGTCCAGATCAATCTGCAATTCTTC
>MUIA01000192.1 GCA_002084115.1 Oceanospirillales bacterium LUC14_002_19_P2
TTGGAAACCCTCTCCCTGAAACTGAAGGTCAATCATTTTCAGCTCAGGGCGAATATTTACATGACCGCTCTGCGGGCATCATTCGAGCAGCTAAGGTTATTCGTTACTGCGTAACTTGAGTTAATAAAGCACTCCGCAACAGGAACCACCATTTTCAATACCGTATGGACAGAAATTTCGACGGCATCGCGGATCGCTTCCGCCAGCAGATCTACGGCACCCTGAAAGGACAACTCCGACTTGAGATCCTTCAGGAAGACCTCATTACGCACATCCCCACCCTGCTTAACTGTGACCGCAAGCTCACCATCCTTGATGCAGGCGGCGGCATTGGCCAGTATTCTGCCATGCTTGCCGCACAGGGACACCGGATCATCCTGTGCGATATATCAGCCGACATGCTGGCGCTGGCCAGGGAAGAATATGCCAGAATCGCACCCGATGCCGATATCCGTTTTATTCACTGCCCTATCCAGTCACTGCAGGAACATCTGGAGGAGCCCGTCGATCTTGTCCTGCTCCATGCTGTTCTTGAGTGGCTGAAAGATCCCCGCGAAGTACTGAACAGCCTGCCCACACTGACACGTCCGGGGGGCTGGCTTTCCATTCTGTTCTACAACAAAAATGCTCTGGTCTGGCGCCACCTGATGAACCGTAATTTCAAGCTGGCCTACCACGACAACTTTGAAAATCGGAAAAACCCTCTGACGCCAGCATGGCCGTTGGATCCTGCCGATGTCCATGAATGGCTGAACATTCTGGGGCTCTCCATCAATGCCTGGTCAGGCATTCGCGCTATACACGACCATATGCCAAAGCCTGTTCGCGACATGACACCTGCAGAAGACATGCTCCAGGTTGAAAAACACTTTGGACGCAAACCACCTTACCGGGATCTCGCCCGCTATGTGCACATGCTTTGCCAAAAGCCCGAATAAAACAAAAGCCGGCATTCACCGGCTTTCATTTCGTTAAATCAAGCGTCCGCAATCACCACCGCACGCAGAGGCGCCGGATAACCTTCTACCGTTTTTCCAGGATTATCAGGATCCAGAAAATCAGCGAGAGAGTTGAATGTCATCCACTCAGTCTGACGCTGCTCTTCTGTCGTGGTAGCCACCATATCGACCACCCGGGCATTTCGGAAGCCCGCTCGCCGCAACCACAATAGCAGCGTATCCGGTGACGGCAGAAACCAGACATTACGCATCATGGCGTAGCGATCTTCCGGCATCAGGACCCGCCCTAAGGCTCCATCAATAACCAGTGTTTCAAGCACAAGCTCACCACCAGCCCGCAAGGCACCTTTCAACTCAAGCAGATGATCAATCGGAGAACGACGATGGTATAACACCCCCATAGAGAAAACCGTATCAAAAGCTTTCAGGTTTTCAGGGACATCTTCCATCTTTAGCGGCAGAAGATGTACGGGCAGCGTTTTGCCGGCATAACGCTTGAACGCTTCAAACTGCACCAGAAACAGACGGGACGGATCCACCCCAACCACCTGCCGGGCACCGGCACCCAACATGCGCCAACAGTGATAACCAGAACCGCACCCAACATCCAGCACCAGCCGCCCCTTTAGCGACGACAGATGAGGCGCTACACGCTCCCATTTCCAGTCAGAACGCCACTCGGTATCAATATGTTCGCCAAAGAAATCAAACGGCCCTTTGCGCCAGGGGCTCAGTGCTTTTAATTCGTGATGCAGATCATGTCTAACCTCATCAGACAAAGACTCCTGAGACACGACACTGATCGTGGGCACATCCAGATCCACCGTTTTGACAGGAATATCTGGCAACCGACTCAAGGCGGCTAACCAGCGATCCAGATCACCATGAGGATTATCGACAAGAATATGCTGCAACTGTTGCGGCAACATATCCAGCCAGCGCTTTAGCGAGCGGTTATCCATTAACGGATACAAATCGCTAAAAAAATCCAGAGGATTTGGCAAACTACTATTATCGCTTACAGGCATACTTATTTGATGGCCAGCAGTGAGCAGAAATTAAAACACTGATACCAGAGCACAACTCGACTAAACCCTGCAGCCAACAACCGCTCACGATGCTGCGTCAGGGTTTCAGGAATCAGATAGTCTTCCAGCGCCGTACGCTTCTGACTGATCTCAAGGTCTGAATAACCATTGGCTCGCTTAAAGTCATAATGCAGCTCTTCCAGAACGGTCTGCTCACCTACCTCAAACACCAGTTTTTCAGAAAGTATCAATGCACCACCGGTATTCAAACCATCAGCAATCTGACTTAACAGCGTCAGCCGATCCTCAAGGGGAATAAACTGCAGGGTGAAATTAAGCGTAACAACAGAAGCATTGATCACAGACACGCTGCGAATATCATCCAGCAGCAACTCAACCGGCACACTACTGCCATCGGCTTCAATATATTTACGACAACGCTCCAGCATGGCGTCGGAATTATCAACACCAACAACTCGGCACTCGGGCTGATAGACACCATGACGCATCGCCAGCGTCGATGCCCCAAGAGAGCACCCCAGATCATAAAGCATTGTATGCGGCTGCGCATACTGGGACGTGATAATGCCAATCATGGGAATGATCGTGGTATACCCGGGCACAGACCGGCGGATCATGTCGGGAAAAACCCGCGCCACGGCATCATCAAACGCAAAACCCGACAACTCAGCATGGGGTTCTGCATAAATACGATCGAGTAGATTATTCATGCGTATTCAGGAATTTGCTGTGCTGACATACCAGCTGTCACTCCGGGCAGACTGAACCAGCAACCTAATAGAAAAGCAGACATGCTAGCCTGATCAAACAAAATCACCAGTGGCAATTATCACGATGCATCACATGCAAGTACAAGTCGCCCTGTAACGAAGCAATGCTTACCCCTGAAACAAAAAAGTGCGAACACCTGTTGACACATTTTTCAAATCCAAAGAACAACGCTTTAGGTTGCCATTGTCAGAAACCAGAAAACGGCAAAAACAGGTATAGCAGCCGTCAGGCTATCAATGCGATCCATGACACCACCATGCCCTGGCAACAACTGACTACTATCTTTCAAACCAGCTTCACGCTTGAACATACTTTCAAGCAGGTCACCCAACACCGACACCATGGTGACCACCAGGGTAATCGCGACAAGCCCCAGACACTCAAATAAATTCAGCTGCCGATACCAACCGACCAGCAGGGCAATCAGCGACGTCATCAGCAAACCACCGAAAACCCCTTCCCAGGTTTTACCGGGGCTGAGGCTTGGTGCCAGCTTACGCTGCCCAAAGGCTCTACCCGCAAAATAGGCACCCACATCGGCCGCCCACACCAGCAGAAAGACATAAAGAATCAGCAAATCACCCTGGGGCTGCCCCTTGAGATAGACCAAGCCTCCCCACGCAGGCAAGAGAACCAGCCACCCAATCAGTAATCGGACAAGCCGGTTATGCCAGACAGGCCTGGAGTCGGGGTAGCTAATCACGAGCATCAAAGCCATCAACCACCAGGTCAGTCCCGCCCCCAACAGAAATCCGGAAGACGCCAGAGAAAGCAAAAAGATCATGCCACCGGTTAACCCGGCATAGCCAACGCGCACCAGCTGATTCGTAAACCCTGCAAGCCCGGCCCACTCCCAGGCTGCCAAGGCGATAACGACCGCAACAAACACCGAGAACGGCGTCAGCGGCAACAGAAAAACCCCACCCAATGCCACCGGCAACAAAGCCAGCGCTGTTATTATTCGTTGTTTCAGCACGTTGACTCTGCCTCTAGCTGCTCACTGGTTTTGCCATAACGACGCTGTCGCTGACTGTAATCCACTATCGCCCGATGGAATTCTTCAGGACCAAAATCCGGCCATAACAGGTCCGAGAAATACAACTCGGAATAGGCGCACTGCCACAGCAGGAAATTACTGATACGGTGCTCTCCACTGGTTCTGATCAACAGATCTGGCGACGGCAATTCACCGGTAGACAAGGCCGCCTCAAAGCGATCCTCGGTGATATCTTCCGGCGACAACTCACCGTGTTTTACCGCTTCCGCCAGCTTTTGTGCAGCCTGGACAATATCCCACTGCCCACCATAGCTGGCGGCAATCACGAGGGTAACGCGCGCATTTTCAGCCGTCAGGGCTTCCGCTTCACGAATACGCTTCTGGATAGCCGGACTGAACGAACTGACGTCTCCGATCACTTTCAGGCGAATGTGATGTCTGTGCAGTTTCCGCACTTCCCGCTGGAGTGCCCGGAGAAAAAGATCCATCAATGCACTGACCTCATCGGCCGGCCGCTTCCAGTTCTCACTGGAAAAGGCAAACAGCGTCAGCACACGAATACCATATTCACTACAGGCTTCAATCACCTTGCGCACCGCTTCAACACCCGCGCGATGGCCGGCAATACCCGGCAAATGCCGTTTCTTGGCCCAGCGGTTATTGCCATCCATGATAATCGCGACATGACGGGGAATACGGTCAGCGGGAATCTCAATACCAGAGTCCGCGGCAGAATGGTAAGCAGGTGGTTCAGCCATGACTTGTTTCAGGGTTACCTCACACTATCTGGGCAAACAACAACCCGGGCCAAGCCCGGGTTCCGTCTGATCAGATGACCATCAGATCCTTTTCCTTGGTTTCCAGCGCCTTATCGACAGCGGCAATGTACTTGTCAGTAATCTTCTGCACATCATCCTGGGCACGACGCTCTTCGTCTTCGCTGATCTCTTTTTCCTTTTCGAGCTCCTTAATATCAGCCAGCACATCACGGCGGATATTACGGATCGCCACACGCGCCTGCTCAGCGTCCTGGCGTGCCTGACGGGTATAACCTTTACGGGTTTCTTCAGTCAGCGGGGGCAGCGGCACACGAATGACTTCACCCGCAGTCGAAGGATTCAGACCCAGATCAGACTTGAGAATGGCCTTCTCAATTTCCGGCACCATGCTCCGCTCCCAGACACGAATCGCCAGAGTACGACCATCTTCTGCCGTCACGTTTGCCACCTGGCTCAATGGAGATTCGGCACCATAGTAGGATACCCGTACACCTTCCAGCAGGCTGGGATGTGCCCGTCCCGTACGAATTTTCGCAAATGCAGTGTTCAGCGCTTCGACACTTTTCTGCATTCTGGATTCAGCATCACTCTTCAGTTCGTTAATCATGCGTCACTCCCGCAAACCAGGGTTCCTTCGTCGCCACCGACGACAACATTCAACAGGGCGCCGGTCTTGTTCATATTGAACACGCGCACCGGCATCTGGTGGTCACGCACCAGGCAGATGGCTGTCAGATCCATTACACCGAGCTTACGATCCAGTACATCGTCATAACTCAAGCGATCAAACTTCGTCGCTTCCGGAAATTTGATCGGATCCTGATCGTAAACACCATCCACCTTAGTGGCCTTCAACACCAGGTCAGCATCAACTTCAATTCCCCGCAGGCAGGCGGCGGAATCCGTTGTGAAGAAAGGATTACCGGTACCAGCGGAAAAAATCACCACATCACCGGAGTTCAGGTAGCGAAGTGCGCGACGGCGGTCATAATGTTCAACCACACCACTCATCGGAATTGCCGACATGACACGCGTATTAATATTGGAGCGCTCCAGTGCATCACGCATGGCCAGGGCATTCATCACCGTGGCCAGCATGCCCATATGATCACCGGTGACACGCTCCATACCGGCAGCACTCAGCGCCGCACCACGAAACAGGTTACCACCACCAATGACCAGACCGACCTGAACACCAATGCCGACCAGCTGACCGATTTCAAGCGCCATACGATCCAGCACCTTGGGATCAATGCCAAACTCTTCGCTCCCCATCAGCGCTTCGCCACTGAGTTTCAGGAGAATACGATGGTATTTGGGCTGGCGATCTGTTCCGGGCATGTCTGCTCTCCGTCAACGGGCTGGTCATGACCAGGAGCCTGATGCGATCCTGTCATGTCCATGTGTTCTCTGATGATACCAATACCACTGACCAACGACTGCCATAATCTGACAATCAACCAGCGATTGGTCACTGGTATTCGCCATCGAATAATAACAGGGGCGACAGAAGTCTCTGTCGCCCCCTGCATCAGTATGCCTTACAGGCCTGCCTGAGCGCGAACCTCAGCAGCGAAGTCAACCACTTCCTTCTCGATACCTTCACCCACTTCAAAGCGGATGAAGCTCTTGACGGTGGCACCGGCTTCTGCAGCCAGTTTGCCAACAGTCATGTCAGGATTCTTGACGAAAGGCTGCTCAACCAGGCTGTTTTCAGCCAGGAACTTGTTCACACGGCCAACGATCATCTTTTCAACGATCTCTGCAGGCTTGCCACTCTCCAGCGCCTGGGCACGGAAGATTTCCTTCTCTTTCTCAACCAGATCAGCCGGCATGTCGTCCTTGCTGACAACCTGAGGATTCACGGCTGCCACGTGCATGGCAATGTCCTTGGCCAGCTCAGCGTTACCGCCTTCCAGACCAACCAGAACCGCGATACGGCTGTTACCGTGAACGTAGCTACCAACCACATCGCCTTCCAGGGCTGCAGCACGACGAACACTGATGTTCTCACCGATTTTCTGAACCAGCGCCAGACGGGCCGTTTCCAGCTCACCATCCATCAGGGCAGGGATATCGGTCTGTTTGGTGTCAAAGGCACGCTCAACAACAGTGCCAACGTAACCCAGGAAGTTGTCGTCACGGGCAACAAAGTCAGTTTCACTGTTGACTTCTACCAGCATGCCGAATTTGGCATCGTCAGCCACTTTAACGGCAACCACACCTTCAGCAGCGGTACGACCGGCTTTCTTGGCAGCCTTGGCCTGGCCGGATTTGCGCAGCTCCTCGATTGCCTTTTCGATGTCGCCGTCAACCTCAACCAGCGCCTTCTTGCATTCCATCATGCCAAGACCGGTACGCTCACGCAGCTCTTTTACCAGTGCAGCAGTAATTGCCATTTTCGTATCCTCTAAACCTTGATTTCGCCGCTGTCCTTCCAGAGCCCCTAAAAACACAGCAACAATCACGAAAGAATCTTTATGCCTGGAGCAGGAATCGCACCGTCTCGGCAGCTAAACCCGACCCCAATGACAAAAAAGGGGGCATCGCCCCCTTTTTCTGAACAGGACGATTACTCCGCGGAGTTTTCGCTGCTCTCTTCACTCTCTTCAGCCGCTTCTGCCTTTTCAGCAGCCGCTTCTTTAACGACTGCACCGGCAGCAGCACGACCTTCCAGGATCGCATCAGCAGCAGATTCAACGTACAGCTGAATTGCGCGGATTGCGTCATCGTTACCGGGGATAACGATGTCTACGCCGTCCGGGTTGCTGTTGGTATCAACGATACCGATAACAGGGATACCCAGCTTGTTAGCTTCCTGAATGGCAATCTTTTCGTGATCCACGTCGATGACGAAGATCGCGTCAGGCAGGCCGCCCATTTCCTTGATACCACCCAGACTGCGGTCCAGCTTTTCCAGATCGCGGGTACGCATCAGGGCTTCTTTCTTGGTCAGCTTCTCGAAAGTGCCGTCTTCAGCCTGAACTTCCAGGTCACGCAGACGACGTACAGACTGACGAATAGTCTTGTAGTTAGTCAGCATGCCGCCCAGCCAGCGGTGATCAACATAAGGCATGCCGCAACGCTGTGCGTTTTCACGGACGATTTTGCTCGCTGCACGCTTGGTGCCGACGAACAGAACCTTGTTCTTGCCTTCAGCCAGCTTCTTGATCAGACCCAGCGCCTGATTGAACGCCGGCAGGGTGTGTTCCAGGTTGATGATGTGAATGCGGTTACGGGCGCCGAAGATGAACTTGCGCATCTTGGGGTTCCAGTAACGGGTCTGGTGACCGAAATGGACACCGGCCTTCAGCATGTCACGCATGGACACTTGAGCCATGTAAAACTCCTTAAAAGGGTTATGCCTCCATACACCCCATGATTCGACCCTTTTTAAGCGGGCACCCAGAAACCATGTGTCGGTGCATGTGTGGTTTTAAGTCATAAGAATACTTGCGGCGGTCGCCACAAGCGCGCATTTATACCATAACCACACGGGCATGCACCAGCCCCGGAAAACGGATTCCCTGCGAAAAGAACCCCTTTACGGGAAGAGTTTTACCACTTCAACATCAGGAAACGCCTGCCTGATGCTGTCTTCGACCGACGACTCAAATAAAAGTTTCACATTCGGCCCGGCATCCATAGTGAGATAGACCGGCACCCCGTCTTCCCGCAGCTGCCAGACCTTCTGCATCACAGCAACAGATTCAGGCTCCCAGTAAAGCAACGGAGGCCAGGAGGCAATCATCGTGGCATGCATGGTCATGGCATTGTGTTCAGCTGTGGCGCCCAAGCGCTCAAAGTCGCGGTCAGCAATGGCCTGTTCCAGTGCCACAATATCCGCTTCAGCCTGGGCAGGCCAGCCGGAATAGAGCGGCGTCGTTTCCACTGTTCGAGCCATACCCTCCCGGGAACCGACTTTTTTGGCCGCCCCCGTCAAGGTCAGCACCCCAAGGCGCAACCCCGGCCATTCCTGAGACAATGGCGCCGCACAGGAATCCATGCCATCAGCAGCTTCGCCTTTATGCCAATGCACAAATCCATCAAAAACAGACCGGCAAGCACTACCACTCCCCAGTCTCGCCAGAATGGATAGCGCCTTACCATCAAGATCAAAGCCCTGTACACCTGCCATTGCACGGGTCAATGCTGCAAAGCCGGACGCCGATGAAGCAAGACCTGCCGCCGTCGCGATATTATTAACCGTATCAATTCGAAAACGGTCATCCCGATCCAGCCGAAACAGATTCAGGTGCGCGACCACTTTCTGATAAAAGCTATCCGCTTCAGACACAGGCTGACCATTCAAAAAGACAATATCCCTTGACTCACCTTGCAGCCGGCTTACCCGGGTGCGCGTTCCCTTATCCGGCAAAGCGACGGAAAGACTGTCATTGATCGGCAAATTAAGGACGGAATCACGCTTACCCCAATATTTGCACAGCGCAATATTGACCGGCGCCCACGCCTCGAAAACATCGACAGGACGGTATTCACAATCACCCAGAAGACTTCGGGCAACATCAACGCGGGAAAACGTCAACGGACACTCCAACAGGGGAAACAGAAACAGGAATACGTTCGAATCCGGACAATCCGGCACCGGTATCACCCAGCGCACAGACGCAATCACCCAGGCCCGAACCGGAAATTTTAGCGCCCATCACACCCGGCAAGGCACGTAAACCATAAACAATGGCAGACAGCGTCGCATCATTCACATTGAGGGCATCCATCAACCCCTGATAGACATTCATGCAACGACCGAACTGCGATAAATCATCAGACTTGATTGCCGTTATCGCCTCTCGACTCACGTCCCCCATTAACCGGTAAAGCGTATCCACTACACCCGGCACTTGCACACGTTCTTCTGCGACTCTCGCCAACACATCAGTCGTTGGCGTTTTATAGCCTGCATAATAAAGATCGATAGGCAATTCAGACGATAGACGCTGAACCTGCAAAGCATCAGCATCAGCATCAAAGGCAATCACACCGCCAAAAACACTGGCTGCCAGATCAGTACCTGACCCTCGCCCCTGAACCGCGCGAACAACCTCAACACTTGACCGAAGAATTTCCTGCTGATCAAGCGGCAAACCACAGACAGCTCTCAGGGCAGCAACCAGTGCAACCGTCACCGCAGCCGAGGAACCCAGGCCAACGGTATGGGAAAACTCAGAGGTAATACTGATTTTCAGACCACACGCCAACGTGGACTGCCAGCGCCGGAGAATCTCAACAAGAAAACGATGGGGAACAGAATCCTGAAGACTATCAAGATGCGAACAATAAGGACCAAGTGCAGACTCAACAATAACGTCTCGACTTGCTAGCGGCTCCACCTGAACACGCATATAGCGATCAACCGCACAGGCAACCGCAGGCTGGGAATACAAAACGGAATGTTCGCCCAGCAGCATAATACTGCCAGGCACCGATACATGAACCACCTGGCTGGTATTAATGACAGAGTCTGGCACCGAGAGGATCCGCCTGCAGCCTGGCAACAGAGAAGCCGTATTCATCACAGAGACTTTCCACCGGTTCATCACTTTGAACCAGCACAAAGCCAGCCTTTTCACCATGCACGGCACCGGCACCACTGATTTTGCCGGCAGCGCCATAGCGGGATTTCAGATCACTGATAAATCGCTGCACCGTATCAGGTACCACGCCGATATCCACCAGCAATTGGTGATTACGCTTGACATACTCACGCAACGCCCGAGTATCTCGACAGACAAACGCCTGCTCCAAGCCCTGGATAATGGCGGCAAATTCATTCCAGATGGTACTGGTGCCAAACCGACGTCGCACCTCGGCGACACACTGCCCGGTACTCACCTCAGGCTCACCAGTATTCACCAGGTACCAGTTCAGTTCCGGCAACTCACTACTAAGGGACAATTGACTATTTTCCACCCGCACCAGCCCACCGTGCACTGTCACCATGGGATCAATGGTACTGGTACAGCCATGCTGAAGCCGTTCGGTATGACTGGTAAAACGAAACAGGGATTCCTTATCAACCTGAACGCCAAAATAACCGGCTACAGCCACCAGCACCGAAGCCACCGTCGCTGCAGAGGACCCCATCCCGGAACGCACCGGTATGGCCGACTTCAGGGAAATATCCAACCCATGATCAAACGGCAATGAATAACTGTTATACAGACTGGCAATAGCGTACAGATACAGCTCACCGGCATGGGGCAACACCTTATCTACAGCGCAGCGCCCCAGCAGATAATGCTGATAGGCTTCATCAATGGTCAGACGAACCCGTTCAAGCTCTGATAACGGCAACGACGCCAGCTTGCCATAGTTGTCGAGATGCAGATGAATCCCCGGCTCATCAATACGCTCAACCACCGCATTGGCGTGAATATTCACAGCCACTGCCAGCGCCGGCGAGCCATAGACCACCGAGTGCTCACCCGAAATGATAATTTTGCCCGGAGCAACAGACCTCATCCGCAGACAATCCCGAAAACAGTTTCAACCCACAGCGCCACGCCCCACACAGGAGCCTTCATCTACGCCATTTACAGTGGCTTTACCAACCAGCAAAGCACTGTAACAACAAAGCGTCCGCATCATAACGCATTCAGCGCGCACCTGTCTCTGTATAGATGCGCTTGTGATCATGCAGACCCGCCAGCCGGAAACGGCCATCGGTCATTTCAGGGAAGTCATGCTCACCGTCCACACGGGGATATTGATGCTCGAACAACAGGGCATATTCGTCATAACTGAGCGCCTGCCTGGACTCCAGCCTGTCCACATGTGCCTGCCGTCGACTATAGGCTCGATACCCAGACTGAACCGTCACAGCAAAGAACTCACCGACACAACCGGAACCGTAACTGAACAGACCAATGTGACGACCGGCCAGATCCTCAGGATCATTCTCCAGCATGGACAGCAGACCAATATACAGGGAAGCCGAATAGCTATTGCCGATCTTGCGGTTATAAATCAGACCAGAGCCAGTCTGCTCTGCAAATAGATCGTCCGACATGCTTTCCCCACAGGTCACCGCCAGCTTGCGATGAGCCTTTTCCCCCATTTTGGCGAAGGGCAGGTGATAGCAGAAGCGGGAAAAGTCAGAAAAAGCCCTGCCGCCAGCCTGCTGGTAATGCTTCCAGGACTGACGCAGCGCCTTAAGATAAATGATGGTGGAATATTTACCATCTACCAGCGCGGTATCCATGTAGTTGGGCCGCCAGAAGTCCATGACATCTTCGCTGTAACAACCACTCTCCGGATGCACCTCAACCAGTCGCGGATTCGCCTTGATCAACAGGGCGACTGCACCACAACCCTGGGTTGCCTCACCCGGCGTTCCCAAACCATAACGCGCGATATCTGAGGCAATGACCAACACGGACTTTTCCGGCTGTCTTGCCACTAGCGCGCAGGCCATCTGTATGGCCGCAGTCGCACTGTAACAGGCTTGCTTCAACTCCACGACACGACAATTAGGGCCTAACCCCAGCAGACGATGCACGTAGACACCGGCTGATTTGGACTGATCAATACCGGTCTCCGTCGCAAACAGCAAGGTGCCGACACTGTCACGATTATCGTCGTCAATCATAGGCCAGGCCGCACTGGCCCCCATCGTCACAATATCTTCATCGACCGCGGGGATCGCCATCTCCTCCTGCCCCAACCCGACGCGATACTTGTCGGGATCAACCCCGTAGCGCGTAGCCAGCTCAGTCAGAGGGATATAAAGACTGGACGAATAAAAACTGATGTCATCAATACCGACAGACATGATGCCTCTTGGAAATCCTGAGGTTCTCCTACCATCACCCTGCACGGTCCGGGGACGACAGCATTCTTTCACTCACCTGACTTCTGGTCTTTCTGCACGCAAGGTGTCAGAAATTTTCATCCAGAATCAGTTTTTCATTGCCGTACAGTGTCTTCACATCCGGCATACCCAGCAGGAACATGGCCGTGGCAAATTCCCGCTTCAATGTTTCAATCGCAGCTATTACATGGTCTGCTGACTCCATGGCCGGCTTCAGCAACGGAGCCGCCAGGCCGCACAATCGGGCGCCGAGTATAACAGACTTGACCATATCGACACCTTTTCTTAAACCACCACTGGCGATTAATTCGACACGATCCCGAAATGGCGCCGCCAACCTCAGAGCCTTAGGCGTTGGAATACCCCAGTCCTGGAAACGAAGTCCGAGCGAATCACCGGATTCTCCCGCACGATGATGCTCAATGCGACTCCAGGAGGTGCCGCCCTGCCCGGCCACATCAACACAGGAAATACCCCGAACGGCTGCCGCGGCGATATCTTCCGGCGACATTCCACACCCAACCTCTTTCAAGACGACAGGACAACCCAGCCGTTCATTAATACCGGCAATTTTGTCCAGCAGGCCCGAAAAATTCGTATCACCTTCAGGCTGAACAGCTTCCTGCAGCGGATTGAGGTGCAGGTAGAGTGCATCCGCATCCAACGCATCTACAACTTCACGACATTCTGCAAGGCCACATCCATAATTGAGCTGCACTGCGCCCAGATTGGCAAACAGCAGTGCATCCGGCGCAAACCGACGCAGTTCAAAACTGGCACGGGCGGCAGGCTGCTCCAGCATCACGCGCTGGGAACCCACTCCCATGGCGACACCTGTCGCCTGTGCCGCAATGGCAAGATTACGGTTAATTTTGCGTACAAGCGCATGATCCCCTCCGGTCATTGAGGAAATCAGCATGGGAAACGACAGGGTCTTGCCGAGGAACTCCACCCGGGTATCGACATCAGCCAGAGCTATTTCCGGCAATCCCCGATGACTGAGACGAATACGATCAAAGTACCCGCCTTCCCGGTCAGTGCCGCTGTCCCGCTCAATCACACGGATATGTTCGACTTTCCGACTGTTAGTCTGCTCACCGGCACCTGACGCATTGCTATCCGACATCAGCGCTCCAGTTTCAAATGGGATGCCATCAACTCACCGGGGTTAGTCTGGGCCGCCAGCAGGGATAACTCACCGCAGAGCACCGCCGCCGCACAGATAACCGCCAATCTGCGTGCGTTAGCGCCGGGCTCACGATTTTCACGACAACCCAGCAGTTCGAGATTGCGCTCAACAAAGTCAAGACCCTTGCCATTTCCGACGGTACCGACAATCAGGTTTGGCAGGTTGACGGAGAAATAGAGGTCTCCCTCACGCACTTCGGCATGCACAATACCCTGAGAACCCTCAACGATGTTGGCAGCGTCCTGACCGGTCGCCAGATAAAACGCCAGTAACATATTGGCAAAGTGGGCATTGGCGCTGCGAATACCGCCGGCCAGCATGGTACCCAACAAGTTTTTCTTGATGTTCAGATCAACAATTTTTTCGGGGGTCGTCTTTAGTCGGCGCTCGCAAAGATCCCGGGGAATCAGCAGCTCTGCCACCACATTCTTACCCCGACCCAGAATACCGTTGATGGCGGTTGCTTTTTTATCTGTGCAATAGTTGGCAGAAATTGAGCAGTAACGCAGCTCCGGATATTCACCCAGAATCCAGTCCTGCAGTTTTTCAGAAGCCAGCGTCACCATATTGTGACCCGATGCATCACCGGTCAGATACTCAAGGCGAATATAAAGCAAATTACCGACAATCTGGCTGTGCATATCGATCAACCACGCATAACGGCTGGATTCACGCACCACCATATTCATCTCGTCCTTGCGGCCCTGCAGGCTGTGCCAGGCCGCCAGCGCCTTCGACGCATCCTCAGCTTCAAGCAGGATAGAACGGGTCATCCGCTCATCAATCACAGTCGCCCGGATACCACCAGCCACACTGGCCACCCGCGCGCCACGACCCACAGATGGCCACAGCGGCGTTTCGTAGGTAGCCAGAGGCAGCATGACGCTGTCATCGACAACATCACCAATAATCGTCACCGGTCCCACGAGCCGCATGGGAACCGGCGCCTGTTGAATCTTGTTATCTGACATATATAACCGGCTGGTATCCTGAAAACAGTCCTGTTACGCACTCCAGGGTCTCTACGCCAGAGGAAACCTCTGCCCACACCACAGGATTGCAAAGGCGGGAATAGTACCAGAATCCTCCCAACGTGCGACAGGCTAAGACCGTTTCCCACTATCGCGGGCAGGCGGCCCTTTGCTAGAATGGCGCGATAGGCCTGAACAGAAAGGCGAACGATAAGTAATCACACGGTAATCATGACTGTCATTATCAAAACTCTGGAAGACATCGAGAAAATGCGCATTGCCGGCCGCCTGGCCGCCGAAGTGCTGGAAATGATCGGTAAACATGTTGTCCCCGGCGTTACCACCGAGGAACTGGATCGCATCTGCCACGACCATATCGTCAACAAGCAGGGCGCGATTCCTGCACCACTGAACTACAAGGGTTTCCCGAAATCCATCTGCACCTCGGTCAACGAGGTCGTCTGTCATGGCATCCCTACCGACAAGAAACCCCTGAAAAACGGCGATATCATCAATATTGATATCACCGTCATCAAGGATGGATACCATGGTGATACCAGCAAGATGTTCCTGGTGGGCGATGTAACCGAGCACGCACAACGTCTGGTCACGGTTACCCAGGAATGCATGTACAAGGGCATTGAACTGGTTCGTCCGGGCACCCGTCTTGGCGATATCGGGTTCACCATTGCCCAACATGCCCATGCCAACCATTATTCGGTCGTTGAAGAGTATTGCGGGCACGGTATCGGCAAGGGATTCCATGAAGAACCTCAGGTTTTGCATTACGGCCAGCAAGGCACAGGCATTGAGCTGGTGGCAGGCATGACATTCACCATCGAACCGATGATCAATGCCGGCAAAAAGCAAACCAAGCTCAAGCCCGACGGCTGGACCGCCGTCACCAAGGATCGCCGCCTTTCTGCCCAGTGGGAGCACACCATTCTGGTCACTCAGGATGGCGTGGAAATCCTGACGCTGCGCAATGATGAGCAGATCCCCTTTACTACCAGCACCTTTACCGCTTAACCTTCACCACCATAATGCAATAAACCCTACAGGGTCTCCTTGATGAGGCCCTGCTGCTGGCAGCCCGCTGCCAGATATCAGATCCAACGGTGACCAGGATAACCAGAATGAACGCTGTACTCACCGAACAACAGCAGTCAGAACTCTTTGACCGCGGCCAGTTCCGGGCCGAACTCACCCTCTCCAGCACCGCCATTCCGGCGTATAAAAAATGCCTCAAGCAGGCCGAAACTACTATGAACCAGTGGTTCGACGAGTGTGTCCCCATTCAGGCACTGGTCAGAGGACGCGCCTGGCTGATCGATCAGGTCTTATCGCTGGCATGGGAGCACCTGTTTGGTGGACGTGACGATATTGCCTTGCTGGCTGTAGGCGGTTACGGCCGCGGCGAACTGCACCCGTTTTCTGATATCGACATCCTGATCCTTCTCTCCCAGGACGATCCGGAACCCCACCGCGAAAACATTGAACAATTCCTGACCCTGCTCTGGGACATCAATCTGCAGGTTGGCTCCAGTGTCCGCTCGGTTGAAGAGTGCGCCCGCCAGGCCGGTAGCGATCTGACCATCATTACCAACCTGATGGAATCCCGCAACATCACCGGCCCTGAAAATCTCCGCAGCCGGATGATGTCCCTCATCAGCACCGACAAAATGTGGCCCAGCCAAACCTACCTGCAGGCCAAATACGAGGAGCAGCGTTCCCGACACCGGAAGTTCAACCAGACTGAATACAATCTGGAACCCAATATCAAGAGTTCACCGGGCGGTCTGCGGGATCTCCACATGCTGGGCTGGATCACCCGTCGCCATTACGGCACAGACCAGCCGGAAGACCTGGTCAAAGTGGATTTTCTCACGGAAACCGAATACGACATGCTACTGCGTTCCCGGGACTTTCTCTGGCAGGTACGCTGGGGACTGCACCGGCTGAGCGGCCGTGCGGAAGACCGTCTGTTGTTTGATTATCAACGCGGATTAGCGGCACACTTTGGCTACCATGACACCAATGGCACCCTGGCCATTGAGCAATTCATGCAGAAGTACTTCCGGGCCGTCATGATCCTGGGTGAACTGAAGGATCTCCTGCTCCAGCACTTTGACGATGAAATACTGTCTTCCAACAAGGAAGAAGAAGTCATCCCGCTGAATGAACGCTTCCAGGTGCGCAACAACTATATAGAAGTAGTCAACGACCAGGTCTTTTCCGACTATCCGCCAGCGATTCTGGAACTGTTCGTCCTGATGACGCGCAACCCGTTCATTCTGGGACCCCGTGCGACAACCATTCGCCTGTTGCGAACCCACAGAAACCTGATTGATGACGCATTCCGGAATGATCCGGAAGTGAACCAGATGTTCATTGAGTTGATGCGTGCTCCTTATGCCCTGACCGCCAACCTTCGTCGCATGGTTCGCTACGGCATTCTGGGCAGTTACCTGCCGGAATTCAGACGCGTCATCGGCCAGATGCAGCATGACCTGTTTCATATCTATACCGTCGACGCCCATACATTATTGCTGATCAAGCATCTTCGCCGGTTCAATTACCAGGAAAGCGAGGAACCTTTCCCGGTAGCCTGTGAAGCCAAACGTCGCATCAACCGTCCCGAATTACTGTACATTGCCGGCCTGTATCATGACATCGCCAAGGGCCGAGGCGGTGACCATTCTGAACTGGGCGCTGAAGATGCTTTAGCATTTGGACGACGACACGGACTCAGCGAAGCCGACAGCGCTCTTATTGCCTGGCTGGTAAAATACCATCTGGTCATGTCGACCACTGCCCAACGGAAAGACCTTTCTGACCCGGAAACCATCAATAACTTCGCGCGACTGGTGGGTGATCGCCGACATCTGGATTATCTCTACTGCCTGACCGTCGCAGACATCAACGCCACCAACCCAACACTCTGGAACGGCTGGCGAGCCAGCCTGCTGCGTCAACTGTATCGAGAAACCAGCCGGGCCCTGTTACGCAGTCTGGAAAACCCGATCGACAAACACGAACTGATTGCTGAAACCCAGCATATCGCCCGGGAATTCCTGCGAGAGAACAGCGTCAACGACACTGCAGTGCAGACACTCTGGGACACCCTGGGAGACGATTATTTCCTTCGGCATACTCCGGAGGAAATCGCATGGCATACCTCAGGTATTCTGCACCAGGGTGATAGCGATACCCCTCTGGTTCTTATCAGGGAAACGACCGAACGCCATTTTGAAGGCGGTACCGCAGTCTTTATCTACGTCAAAGACAGCTCCAACCTGTTTGCCGCCACGGCCGCCGCGCTGGATCAGCAAAACCTCAGCATTCATGACGCACGGATTATCACATCTACAGGTGGTTTCAGCCTGGACACCTTTATCGTACTGGAAAGCAATGGCTCGCCGATTGGCAACAATCCGGGACGCATTGAACGCCTGTGTAATCGACTGAGTAAGATCCTGAGCAATCCTGACTCTTTCCAGAACATCATCCATCGACGCACCCCCAGACAGCTGAAACATTTTGCCAAGGCACCAGACGTCATCATCAGCAATGACCTGTTAAACAATCGTACAGTTGTCGAAGTCTATGCAACAGACCGGCCAGGCCTGCTCGCCATGATGGGGAAAACGTTCACGGAACTGGAGATTCGGATACAAAACGCAAAAATCGCCACACTTGGCGAGAAAGTGGAAGATGTCTTTTTCATCACCGATCACTCAGGCAATGCCATCAGTGATCAGGACTTATGCAGCAGCCTGAAACAGACGCTATGCATGCGCCTGCAGGACTACGCCAATCAGGACGCACTGGGACAATGACATGAGCGCAGTACTGGTTGCTGCCACACAACCAGCACTGCATCATCTTCACCGTTATTGTTTCGCAGCCTCAAAAACCAATGGCATTGACCACAAACACGGTTGCCGCACGGCATCCTGCTCTGCTTCTGGACAGAGACAAACACCGCCACAACAAGCAAACAACAGAATCAAATGACACCCCTGCACCGTGCCATCAATACACTCAGGCTGTTCTTTTACACACAGAGTCACTTTGCCACCTGATGACTGAACGGCAGCCAATGCTTCCTGAGAAAAGCCAGCAACGAGGTTTTCCATATAATGTAACGGCTTGTCGGCCTTGGGAGCACTCTCGTCAGCGGACACTGCATCGGACTTATCTGTCGACAAATACCCCAATGAGCTGTCGGACTCAACCGTATGGCTCACGGTGTGATCAACCGATATTTTTTCCTCGGTAACTGTTTCTTCCGCGGTAACTGTGCTCTCATCAGCTGTTTCTGGCTGCTCATGTGAGGCTTGGAGCTGTTCGCTATCACCCCTCTCATCATCGCCAGGCTTTAGCTGTTCAGTGGCTGATGCCTCATCCAGAACAACGACATCTCCTCCTGCCTTTTCTTCTTCGCTACTGACATGTGCCTGATCTAACGACAATCCCCCTTCCGAGCCTTGTCCAGCACCCACAGACATATCTTGTGCTTCATCAGCTGGAGGCATTTCATCGCCAGCCATTATCACGGCCTCCTGACCACCAGCCGCTTCAGCCTCAAAAGCACTCTCTGTTGGATTAATTGAAACAGTCTCCGTAGCCACTTCTTCAATTAATCCCACCGAATCATCGTGTATGCCAGAAATCCACTGTGAGAATTTGACAAATGGAATCTGATTCTGGCTTCGGCCAACCGCCTGAAGGAATGCCGCGTAAGCCTGAAACTCACGTTCATAATCTTGAGAACCCACTGAGCTGTACCCAATAAGCGCATCAATTCGATCAATATCCAGATTATATAACAAGCCATTATCCGCCGACATAACTCTGACCGGCAGCGCTGGGAAATAAGCCGTATGTTGCTGGTGATTATGCTGATAGGTCACCGCACCTTCATTCAGTGCTATCCATAACACCAGAGGAAATGACGGTTTAAAATAACTGACCGCGCCATTCGAACTCAGCCACGCCTGTATGTCCAAATCATCCAAGAGCCCTTGGTAGATGAAATTATATTGGCTCTCATCATAGTTATTATTTAAAGCCTGCAGCATGTCGATCTGTTTTTGGGGCAATAATTCATACCAGGCTTGGCTATAAGGATCGCTATAACCATGATAACCAAGAAAAAGAAGATTGGTTTTATCGGTACTGTAATTGGGGGCAGGAATAAATGCATCATTGATCACTGCCGATTCAGGAAACAGCTGCGCGTAAAGCCCTCCTGTGAGCAATAAATCCTTCACACCCAGAGCAGCAATATTGTGCCCTTTATTAAGAAAACTGAACGTATCAAATACAAAACCATGATCGCGTAATCGACCAAGTTCCGAGAGTGAACCAGACACCAATTCAGACTGATCAATGGTATCCCACAACATGACTTTCACCGATTCCACCCCTTTGCCATAGAGGTCGCTGGCAAATGCTGCCAGTTTTTGAAGGCGTGCAGCATCATAGCGCAGCATCGATGCATCAACCGGGAAAACCGTCGCTGACGCCAAGCGTGATGCCAGTACTGAATCAACCGCAAGCTGATGGGTGTCAGCAATAATGGACGACTGAACATATAAGTGAATTTTGCCGCTGAACCCTTCCAGCTCACGGGCCAAAATGGCATTCACCTGTCGACTCACATCATCGGCACCAGCAAGGGCCTGCGACAACATGACCATGCGCCCACCCCGCTCTTCTATCAACGGATCGCCGTCATGTCGATTAATATATAAGGCAGCATCTTCAGTACTACCTAAACCATGCACCAGCGCCCATGCGTGGGCAAACTCACTCTTCTGATCGGAGAGATAAACAGACTTATATCGCTCAGTCTCATAGACCGTAAACAACTGCACCGTTTTGCCGCACAGGTACTTGGCATCAAATCCCAGGGTTTCTACAACAAATCGCTGATCACCAGCTTTGACGGGTGTGACGGCAATCGTTGCCCGACAGGTTTCCTTTGGGCGAACCAATGGACATGACTGTTTGTCCAGTAAAACCTGACCATTTGTCTGAGTAATCCGCAATACGATATCAGCAGCTTCTACTGAACGATTAGTGATAGCGAGTTTCAACAACCCTTTATCACCTTTGACCAAGTCGCCTTCCGTTTCGACCTGGATATGAAACATGGCCTCAGCCAACACCACACAAGAGAAACCGTCCAACAACAGGAAGAGCCCGATAAACAACGCTTTCATAATACGCTCCTCAGAAATGCCAGATCAGTCCCAGCAGTAATTGCTGATTTTTCAGATCATCTGTTTTCAACTTACCGCTATAACGCCCAGGCTTGTCCCGACCGGATTCCACTTTCCCGAGGTTCGCGTACTGATAGCCCATATCCAGTAACAGCACATCCGATAAAGGAATAAGTATGCCAATACCCATCTGCCAAACTGACTCATTACGCGTAGCACTTTTGAACAGTGTAATTGGATCAGGACTTTTGGCGGTACTATCTGTCGGATAAATATTTTTTTCACTGTACCCCGTAAAACGATTACGTGAAAAACCCAATCCGGCTGAAACATAAGGCTGTAATTCGGGCTCACGCATCACCCAATAAAAAGCACCTTCCAGCATTAACCGTTGATGTTGTGTTTTATATTGATAACTGTAATCCCGAAAGCTACCTTCGCCATGGAGATCAATGTACCCTTTATTTTTTATCTCATCTTGCCAATACCAGGCCGCACCTATCGACAATCGGTAGGTAGAATGATTGAAATCAACCCCTATCCCAAGACCCACTACAGCCGCATTGTCCGACTTATCATGATTCTCGTAAGAATCAATGATGACCTTATTAGCCTGATTAATAACATCCATATCCTTTTTTAATTTCGATTCAGTATGGGAATAACCAAGCAAGCCCTTCACATAATAATCACTGCCATAACTTATTGTGGGTATAGAAAAGGTGATGAATGTTAAAAACCCGTTGAAGGACATACGCAAAAAGGATGAGATACTCATATGTGCCAGCCTGCCGAACAACAATATCGTTAGATAATAAAAACCGCTTCCTGTCACGACACGTGTAAAGTGACAACAATCAACATGTCCATGAAATAAGAATCCATGGCAGTCTAGCCCTCTTTGATCACACTGCAAGCAAGCGCCATAAAAGCATCATCGTAAACAACAATAAAATTGATAAAACGCCAGGGGAAAAGATAAGACAATACGCGTATGATAAATGCCCGGAGCAACAGGGATATACCACAGGACACCCCATGATCACGATGTATGGCATCAACAACTGTGACACCATCAAAAAAGCCCGTCGCTGGATGGATGAAAATAACATTACCTATCATTTCCACGATTATCGCAAAGACGGTCTGACAGAAAACCAACTGACCCAGTGGGCTGACAGTCTGGGTTGGGAGGCACTGCTTAACCGCCGGGGCACCACCTGGCGCAAGCTTCCTGAAGCAACCCGTGACACGATCGATCAGGCCTCAGCCATTGCCATCATGCTGGAAAACCCGGCCATTATTAAGCGACCCTTATTGGTTGCCGGTGACCACTACCAGCTGGGGTTTCAGCCCGCACAATGGCAGGCACTCCTGACAAACTGACAATTGACGTCAGCAGGCTTGATAATCCGGCAACATGCCCCCATCTCACCCGCACAAGGATCAAAGAGAAGAGCACATGAGCACGTTTTTTTCCCTCGCTGCCGGCATTGGCGCCAAGAACAGCAAAGGTGAGTGGCTGGACGTTTATTACCCTGCCCCTCTGTTCCAGCCGTCCTTCAAACTGATTGAAAAAATTGGCCCGGTGATTGGCTATGTGGGCGGCAATGTCGTGGTTGAGCTGGACAACCCCACCTGCCACGCACTGGAAAGCATCTTCTCTCAGCACGGATTGACCGAGCAGGCGGCCATCATGGCAACCCTCGAGGATTCAGAAAGCCCGAAAATACTGACACTGCTGGAAAACGACCTGGCGCCGATCAGCACACCGGACGCCTACCTCAAGCTTCACCTGATATCTCATCGCTGCGTCAAGCCACACGGCATTAACCTCACGGGCATTTTCTCGCTGCTGCCCAATGTCGCCTGGACCAATGAAGGCGCCATTGATCTGGCAGAACTCCCCCAGCGCCAGCTGCAGGCACGTGCCGCAGGCCGGACACTGGAAGTGGCCTGCGTCGATAAATTCCCCAAGATGACCAACTACGTTGTGCCTGCCGGTGTCCGTATTGCGCATACCGCCCGTGTACGGCTTGGCGCCTATGTGGGAGAAGGCACAACCGTCATGCACGAAGGGTTTATCAATTTTAATGCTGGCACTGAAGGGCCGGGCATGATTGAAGGCCGGATTTCCGCCGGCGTATTTGTTGGCAAAGGCTCAGATCTGGGCGGTGGTTGCAGCACCATGGGCACCCTGTCCGGTGGCAATAATGTCGTCATCTCCGTTGGCGAAAACTGCCTGATCGGTGCCAATGCCGGTATTGGCATTCCCCTGGGTGATCGCTGTACCGTGGAGGCCGGCCTGTACCTGACCGGTGGTTCCAAAGTTCAGCTGCTGGATGAAAATCGGCAGGTAGTCGAGACTGTCAAAGCGGCCAGCCTGGCCGGCAAGTCTGACCTGCTGTTCCGCCGGAACTCTGTCAATGGTGCCATTGAGTGCCTGACTAACAAGTCTGCCATTGCCCTGAACGAAGAATTACACGCACACAACTAACCCGGATATTTCATAAAGCCGCAGTCTGACCATTCAATTTCGAATTTCCTGTGGGGCTGCTGCTTTATTACTCTGTATTACTCTGTGGCTAAAGGACTTCGGGCCCTGGGCTACTCAA
>MUIA01000083.1 GCA_002084115.1 Oceanospirillales bacterium LUC14_002_19_P2
GTTGGAAACCCTCTCCCTGAAACTGAAGGTCAATCATTTTCAGCTCAGGGCGAAGATTTACATGACCGCTCTGCGGGCATCATTCGAGCAGCTAAGGTTATTCGTTACTGCGTAACTTGAGTATTTAAGTTTTCCAGTAAAGGTTAACCGGTACAAACTGGCACAGTCATGCCTTCTTCCGGGTTACCGGTCATCCACTCATTCAACGCCTGCAAATCTTCCGGGCTCAGGGTGCCGGCCGTCTGCTTCAACTTCAGGGTGTTGATGATAAAGTCATACCGCGCATTGAAATAATCACGCTGTGCGGAATACAGCACTTGCTGAGCATTCAACACATCGACGATGTTTCGGGTACCGACTTCGTAGCCGCTTTCCGTCGCTTTCAACGCGCTTCGAGCGGAGACGATACCCTGGCAGCGGGCTTCAATACGATCCACATCGGTATTGACTGTTCGATACAGGTTACGGGCGTTCGTGGTGGTCTGGCGCAGAGTCAGGTCCACGGTCTGCTGGGATTCTTCCAGACGGTATCCAGACTCACGTACCTTGGAGCTGGTCGCACCACCGGAGAAAATCGGCATGCTCAGTTCCAGGCCATAAACGGTGTTGTTGCTCTTGCCGTTCCAGCCCAGTGTGACATTGGCGGTAGACGGGTCATTGATATGGCTATAAGTGGCCACGGCGTTCAGTGTCGGCGCATGACCAGACTTACTGACACGCAGCTGTTCTTCGGCCACATTCACGCCCTTACGCGCTGCTTCCAGCGTCAGGTTCTGGGCGATGGCAGTATTCACCCACTCTTGCGCAATGGCAGGAACCGGGGTATTGACTGGCATCCGCTTATCCATCTGGGCAATCGCCGGTACGCCGACATTAGTGATGGTAGTCAGGTTTTCCAGTGCTACTTCCACATCATTCGTGCCCTGGATGCGAGTAACACGGGCCGCGTCATAAGCCGCCTTGGCTTCATATACATCAGTCTCGGCGATCAGGCCCACTTCAAAGCGCTGGCGGGTCTGGTCCAGCTGTCGCTTAACCGCTTTTTCTTCGGCTTTTGCTGTGGCCAGATTGTCCTGGGCACGCAGTACGTTGAAGTAAGCTTCAGAGACTCGCATGATCATGTTCTGCTGCTCAACGCTGAACTGGATCCGCGCCTGTTCGCTCAGTGCTTCAGCGCGCTCAAAATTAAACCAGGATTCCAGGTTAAACAGCGGCTGACGCAGGGTGGCGGACCAGCCGTGGGAATTCCAGTTATTGGTCCGATCATTGCCAGATCCCAGAGGCTCAGACACCAACTGGGAAGATCGGTTATCCGCTGTATTGGCTGACATGGATATATTTGGCAGCAACGCTGCACGGCCCTGCGGTACTACTTCCGAGCTGGCTTTCCAGGACGCACGGGCCGCAGCCAGCTGGGCGTCATTTTTCAACGCCAGGTCATAAATTTCTAGCAGGTCCATAGGCTGCTCTGCCTGAACGGTCATTGCACATGTCAGCAATGTACCGCTCAGAAGGGATAAAATTCGCTTCGATACCATTACCTGTTTCCTTTGCTCTCCACAGGTGCTTTAACCTGCCCAACACGATTTGAACTACGCTTTGTGCTTCAAGCCGGTCATCGCGTGCATACAGTGATAAAAGCGTGGATGTTAACAGATATACGCCACAGATATCTGCGGAACCTGTAAAAAATGTTCACATCACTCGGACGGTGGCCATGTAACTGGCACCATAGGTTGACAACATCGGAAAATATGAATAAACCAGCCTGTTAGATTACTACAAGAACGTAACCACCACCCCGGGATAACTGACATAATGAGTGATCTTCCGCGTTTCCTCAGCGAGTCCGCCCAGGCCGACCAGCAGGCCGTACAACCCTTCCCCAATTCACGGAAAGTGTACCTGACCGGCAGCCGGCCTGATATCCGCGTACCGGTACGGGAGATCAGTCTGTCAGACACTGTGACAGAATCTGGCAGTGAGAAAAATGACCCAGTACGTGTCTACGACACCTCCGGCCCCTATACCGACCCGGATATTGAAATCGATATTCGAAAAGGCCTTGCTCCTTTGCGTAAGCACTGGATAGAGGAACGGGAAGACACCGAGCAGCTGGCTGTCTTCACATCCGAATACGCCAATCGCAGCCTGCAAGACCCGAGACTGTCACATCTGCAGTTTGGCCTGATACGGACACCTCGCCGCGCCCTGCCCGGTCGTAATGTCACCCAGCTCCACTACGCCCGTAAAGGCATCATCACGCCGGAGATGGAGTTTGTCGCCATCCGTGAAAACATGAAGCTGGAAGCATTGCGGGAACAGGGGCTTCTCGACAGCCAACATCCCGGCCAGGATTTCGGAGCCAATATTCCTTCCGTGATTACGCCGGAGTTTGTGCGCGACGAAATAGCCCGTGGACGTGCCATCATCCCGAACAACATCAATCACCCGGAAAGCGAACCGATGATCATTGGTCGTAATTTCCTGGTTAAGATCAACGCGAATATCGGTAACTCTGCCGTCACGTCCTCCATCGAAGAAGAAGTGGAAAAAATGACCTGGGCATCCCGTTGGGGTGCAGACAACGTTATGGATTTATCGACAGGGGAAAACATCCACCAGACTCGCGAATGGATACTTCGTAACTCACCAGTGCCTATTGGCACTGTCCCGATTTATCAAGCGCTGGAAAAAGTGAATGGCATCGCCGAGGATCTAACGTGGGAAATTTTCAGGGATACCCTTATTGAACAGGCCGAACAGGGGGTGGATTACTTTACCATTCATGCCGGTGTGTTGTTGCGTTATGTCCCTATGACCGCCAAACGCCTGACCAGCATTGTCTCCCGTGGTGGCGCAATCATGGCAAAATGGTGTCTGGCACATCATCAGGAAAACTTCCTGTATACCCATTTCGAAGAGATCTGCGAGATCATGAAAGCCTATGATGTTGCTTTCTCTCTGGGTGACGGGTTGCGCCCCGGATCCATCAACGATGCCAACGATGAAGCCCAGTTTGCAGAACTGGAAACGCTGGGCGAGTTAACCAAAATTGCCTGGAAGCATAACGTTCAAACCATGATCGAAGGCCCCGGCCATGTCCCCATGCATATGATCAAGGTCAACATGGAAAAACAGCTCGAAGAATGCGATGAAGCACCATTCTACACGCTGGGTCCGCTGACAACCGATATTGCACCGGGTTATGACCATTTCACATCAGGCATTGGTGCTGCGATGATCGGCTGGTTTGGCTGCGCAATGCTGTGCTATGTAACCCCCAAGGAACACCTTGGGCTGCCAGATAAAGATGATGTCAAAGAAGGCCTGATTACCTACAAGATTGCTGCCCACGCGGCCGACCTGGCCAAAGGCCATCCGGGTGCGCAGGTGCGTGATGATGCACTGTCCAAAGCCCGGTTCGAGTTCCGTTGGGAAGATCAGTTCAACCTGGGGCTGGATCCGGATCGCGCCCGTGAATTCCACGACCAGACGTTGCCGAAAGACTCGGCAAAAGTCGCCCACTTCTGCTCCATGTGTGGTCCGAAATTTTGCTCTATGAAAATCACACACGAAGTGCGGGACTATGCGGCTCAGAACAACCTTGATGTCAACAAAGCACTGGATTCCGGCATGAAAGAGCAGGCAGAAGCCTTCCGTGCCTCAGGCAGTGAACTGTACAGCAAGGCGTAGAAAACCTTTTTTGCTACTGATTCTGTCAAATTTCCAAAAACTTTTTGGATTTGACAGAATCAAAAACCTCTCTAGCCCGGATATTTCATAAAGCCGCAGTCTGACCATTCAATTTCGAATTTCCTGTGGGGCTGCTGCTTTATTACTCTGTATTACTCTGTGGCTAAAGGACTTCGGACCCTGGGCTACTCAAATCTGAACATTGACCGATCAATTCTGCTTTTTCAGGCTGAATGGATACTCCAAACCTCTTTCATCTGGTCATTATTTAAGCGGGTTAACGTTATGGAGACTACTATCC
>MUIA01000202.1 GCA_002084115.1 Oceanospirillales bacterium LUC14_002_19_P2
AAACCCTCTCCCTGAAACTGAAGGTCAATCATTTTCAGCTCAGGGCGAAGATTTACATGACCGCTCTGCGGGCATCATTCGAGCAGCTAAGGTTATTCGTTACTGCGTAACTTGAGTTAATCACATTTCTTACCAACTCTATAAAGCCTGCTGCACTGGTTATTCAATAACATTGATCTTAATTAGAAAAAAATTGATGTGATAGGCTGATTGCGAAACGAGATGGCAGATAGGACTTATAAAAAAATTAGCAAATTGTTATTTATTCTACTTGCTTGTGGCATCCGCCATCGAGGCCAACCTAACCGCCAAAGACTGTCTCATACAGAAGAAGACTTTGCCATATCGGCAGGAACCCGGCATCCATGGGGCAGTACACCAATCATCAGCACATATTATTGAATGACGGATCCCGGATCATGCCAGGAATGACACAACGAAGAAAACGCCATAAAGCAGTTAGTAGCGAAAGAGAGAGCCGGAACCCATGGCCACATGACTTTCAACAAGGGCAACTTAACCTGTAATCGTCGTATTCACATGGACTACCAGGAAAGCCCCTGCCGAACAAAAATACACGGAGAGATTCACACGAATGTATTTCCTGACGCAAGATACCGTACAATCTCTCCATTTACCCGGTCACGCCGGTGGCCTGACAAGAACGACCTGATCCGGATCATCATGACTCAAGCAGCAAAAGCCAGCGACAGCAAACAAACCCCCATGATGCAGCAATACATGCGCATCAAACAGCAACACCGGGATCAGCTGGTTTTTTACCGCATGGGCGACTTCTATGAGCTGTTCCATGATGATGCCAAGAAAGCCGCGTCACTGCTCGACATCACCCTGACGGCGCGTGGTCACTCCAACGGCCAACCGATCCCAATGGCCGGCATCCCGTTTCACGCGGCAGAAGGCTATCTCGCCCGACTCGTTAAAATGGGCGAATCGGTTGCCATCTGCGAACAGATTGGTGACCCCGCGACCAGCAAGGGGCCGGTTGAACGTAAAGTCGTCCGGATCATCACACCGGGCACTGTCAGCGATGAAGCATTATTAGAAGAACGCAGTGATAACTGGCTGGCCGCCCTGCATGTACAGGATGATTTTTACGGGCTGGCCATCATGGATATCACCAGCGGCCGGTTCCACGTCCTGGAAGTCAAAGGACTGGAAGCCATTCTGGGAGAACTTCAGCGCCTTAGCCCGGCGGAACTTCTGACCAGCGAAGACCAGGTTTTCGACAGTCTGATTACCCAGCGCAATGGTTTCCGACGCCGCCCACCGTGGGATTTTGACCTGGAAACAGCGCAAGACCTGCTGACCCGCCAATTCAAAACCAAGGATTTGTCCGGCTTTGACTGCAGCCATATGACAGTCGCGATTGCAGCAGCAGGCTGTTTGTTGCAATACGCAAAGGATACCCAGCGCACCGACCTGACCCACGTACGCACCCTGCGGGTTGAACGTCGTGAAGACTGCGTAGTGCTGGATGCGGCCAGCCGTCGTAACCTCGAACTGGATACCAATCTGAACGGTGGCCGTGACAACACCCTGCTGTCGGTAATGGACAAGACCGCCACGGCCATGGGCAGCCGCCTGCTCTGCCGCTGGATTAACCAGCCCCTTCAGAATATTGAACTGCTGCGTGAACGACAGTCTGTTATTCATGCCTTGCTGTCGGATTATCGGTATGAGCCTATTCATGCCACGCTCAAAGGCATTGGTGATATTGAACGTATTCTTGCCCGTGTCGCGCTGCGTTCTGCGCGTCCTCGCGATCTAGCCCGGTTACGTGATGCACTCTCACGCCTGCCCGATCTACAGACACAATTGACCGCAATTGATAACACCCGATTAAACCAGCTTGCAACACAAATCAGCGACTATCCGGAGCTGGTTGCTGTTCTGCAAAAGGCGGTGATTGAAAATCCGCCTGTTGTCATCCGCGATGGCGGTGTGATTGCTGAAGGCTATGATGAAGAACTGGATGAGCTTCGAGCCATCAGCGAAAACGCCGGCGACTATCTGCTACAACTGGAAAAGCGGGAAAAGGAAGAGACCGGACTCTCATCATTGAAAGTCGGTTACAACCGGGTGCACGGTTACTTCATCGAATTAAGCCGACGTGAGTCGGAAGATGCACCCGTGAATTATATCCGGCGCCAAACCCTGAAAAATACCGAACGCTTTATCACGCCGGAACTGAAGACGTTTGAAGATAAGGCCCTATCCAGCAAAAGCCGTGCACTGGCCCGGGAAAAAGCGCTTTATGAAGCGCTGATTGAAACACTGGCAGAGCACCTGACACCGCTACAGGAGAGCGCACAGGCTATTGCGGAACTGGACGCCCTGAGCTGTTTCGCAGAACGCGCCGAAACCCTGAACCTTGCCTGCCCGGAACTGACTCAAGGCGAAGGCATCTATATAGAAGAAGGTCGACACCCGGTGGTCGAGCAGGTGTTAACCGATCCATTTGTTGCCAACAGCCTTGATCTCCATAGTGATCGCAGGATGCTGATCATCACCGGCCCCAACATGGGCGGTAAATCGACCTATATGCGCCAGACGGCACTGATCGTGCTGCTTGCTCACATTGGCAGCTTCGTACCTGCTGCCCATGCCAAAATCAGTATTGTTGACTGGATCTTCACCCGGATCGGCTCCTCTGACGATCTGGCAGGTGGCCGCTCAACCTTCATGGTGGAAATGACTGAAACCGCCAGCATCCTGAATAATGCGACGGAACGTAGCCTGGTTCTGATGGATGAGATCGGCCGTGGCACCAGTACGTTTGATGGACTGTCGCTGGCCTGGGCCTGCGCACACCACCTGGCCGACCAGATTCAGGCCTACACACTGTTTGCAACCCATTACTTCGAAATCACACAGTTACCTGAAACCTGTGCGCGGGTCGCCAACGTCCACCTGAACGCAACCGAGCATGACGATCGCATCGTCTTCCTCCATGCGGTTCAGGAAGGGCCAGCCAGTCAGAGTTATGGTCTCCAGGTGGCACAGCTGGCAGGCGTTCCGCGTAACGTGATTCTCCAGGCCAAGGAAAAACTGCATCATCTGGAACAAAGTGCAACTGAAAACGAGAGTGCTACAGTCACCACCCAAAAGCCTTCACGAAAAGTACAAGCACCTTCGCCCCAGGCCGATATGTTTGCCTTGCAGGCACCACATCCGGCAGTAGAAATCATTGAAGAGCTGGATGTCGATGGCACCTCTCCCCGTGAAGCACTGGATTTACTGTATCGCCTGAAGAAAACACTAAAGTAAACAGACAGTTCTATCGTTAGTAAAAAATCATCTTAATTCGAAGAAACGACAAGTGCCGGTTACCTGTAACCGGCCAGCGTTTACTGTTAGACTAGCGTCCAAATTAATCATTGACTGGATCGCCCCGATACCGTGATAACCTACAGACAGGGTTGATAACTGGTCGGCGCTAGAATAACAATCAAACCAGCCTATGAAGATGGAGTAACCGCAATGGCTTTTGTAGTTGGTGAGAACTGCATAAAGTGCAAGTACACAGACTGCGTGGAAGTCTGCCCTGTAGATTGCTTTTATGAAGGCCCGAATTTCCTGGTCATCCACCCGGACGAATGCATTGATTGCGCACTGTGTGAGCCGGAGTGTCCAGCGAACGCCATTTTCTCTGAGGATGAAGTCCCAGAAGATCAGCAGGAATTCATTGAACTCAATGCCGATTTAGCCGAAATCTGGCCCAACATTACAGAGAAAAAAGACTCGTTACCCGACGCCGAAGACTGGGATGGTGTGAAAGGCAAGCTTGAACACCTGGAGCGCTAAACCAGACCCGCAATAAAAAAGCCATGGTAAAACCATGGCTTTTTTTCATTCGCATCACAGACCACTAACTGAAGAGCGACTCACTCGATAATCCCTGCTTTTCCAGAATACAACGAAGACGTTTCAGCGCTTCAACCTGGATCTGCCGGACCCGTTCCCGGGTAAGACCGATCTCTTTGCCTACCTCTTCCAGTGTGCTGGTTTCATACCCTCGCAGCCCGAAGCGCCTGGCGACCACCTCCCGCTGTTTTTCTGAGAGCTCACTCAGCCACTTGTCGATACTGTCGTTGAGGTCACTGTCCTGAAGGAGAACTGCGGGATCGTTTTCACGAATATCAGAAATCGTATCCAGCACAGACTTGTCAGAGTCATGCCCAAGCGGCGTATCAACCGACGTCACCCGCTCATTCAGACCCAGCATCCGCTTAACATCATCAACTGGCTTGTCAAGCAAATTGGCAATCTCTTCCGGGGTTGGATCATGGTCCAACTTCTGCGTTAGCTCACGGGCAGCCCGCAGGTAGACATTCAGCTCCTTGACCACATGGATCGGGAGCCGGATAGTCCGCGTCTGATTCATGATGGCCCGTTCGATCGTCTGACGTATCCACCATGTTGCATAGGTAGAAAAACGAAAACCGCGCTCCGGATCAAACTTCTCGACAGCCCTGATAAGACCGAGATTACCTTCCTCAATCAGATCAAGCAGCGACAGACCTCGATTAACATAACGTCGAGATATTTTGACGACCAGCCGAAGATTACTTTCAATCATCCGCCGTCGGCCAGCTTCGACACCCTTTCTCGCCAGCCGGGCAAAATGGACTTCTTCTTCCGGTGTCAATAATGGTGAAAAGCCGATCTCATTGAGGTACAACTGTGTTGCATCGAGTGACTTGTAAAACGCATCATCGTCACGCTGCCGATGCCCACTTACTGCGGTGGTACGTTGCACTGTTCCTTCATCCGGTAACTCCGAACTGGAAGCAACTTCTTCATTGAGCGAACCTGAATCAAACTCCTCTCCCTGGACTACATTTCCGCTCACATCATCCAGCTCTACCTCTTCCCTTTTTAGTGCCATAAGCGCCAATCCTGTTAATGAAATGGTCCCACTCACAGCCGAACAGCCAGAGGGCTGCATCGACGACCCTTAAACTATCAGGTCCGTCTATTTTGTTGCCAAACCACAACTTCTGTACATCAGCGTTTTGACAGATAAAGAAGAGGATCTACAGGTTTACCATTACGCCGAATTTCAAAGTGCAGTTTAGGCTCACTCGTCCCTGTAGAACCTATTTCGGCTATCTTCTGACCCGCTTTAACCGTGCTTCCTTCCCTGACAAGTAATACCTTGTTATGAGCGTAAGCACTGAGATAGCTACCATTATGCTTAACAATGATCAGGTTGCCGTAACCCGTCAGACCACTACCGGCATAAACCACTTCACCTGCAGCAGTCGCAAATACAGGTTCCCCGATCTTGCCAGCGATATCAATACCCTTGTTCACACTGCCACGGGATGAAAAACGCGAAACGACATTGCCCCTGGCAGGCCAGCGCCAACTTGAAACGGGATGATTATCCGTTTTTTTCTTTGCAGCCGAAACTGGTTCTTTTTTATACACTTTCGTTTTAGCCGCCTTGCTAGGCGAAGAAACAGACGCTTTGGCGACGGTCTTAGGCTGGGAAGATGTCGTTGGAGCACGCCCCGACAGACTCAATCTCTGCCCCGGGTATATCACATAGGGGGACCGAATCCTGTTAGCAGACGCTAACCTTATATAGTCCTGCCCATAACGCCATGCAATGGAAAAAAGGGTTTCTCCTGGCTGCACGACATGCGCTCCACGCAGAACAGTTTCTGGCCGTGTACGGTTACTGACCGGTATATCAAGTTGCTGATGCGAACAGGCTGCAATCAGGAAGAGCAACATCAGCAGCATGATATTTTTTGAGCAAACGTTTAAGTATTTTATTCGTCTCATCTCGTCTTTCTGAATACGCTTGCCTAAACCGTTGATCCTATTCCAAACTGTCTTTTTATTATCCTTTTATCTTAAAAAAGGATTGTTATTACTAATCCATCTAAAAATACAGCTTCCAGTATTTTAATTCATTGTTAGTAAAGTGTTTACTAGTCGAAACAAAACAACATAACGCAACAAACACAATACTTATCGTCAAAAAATACAAACCAATCACTTCAATCAGTCTGTATTTTTGATCGACCGCACCACTCAAATACCGAAACAGCAATAATCGCAACCATCATGAGTGCAATCGCCATCACAAATTCAGGGGACTGCCCTGTGAGTGATTCATACTGCCACGGCATGACATTCACTTGCTGAACAGGGATTTGAACACCGTTATCTGCCAGCTTCCACGCCAACGTCTGTTTCCAGGGCCAAATTTTTTCTATGGCACCAAGCATCAAACCAACAAGAAAAGCCAACGTTGTCTGACGGTAATAGCTGAGCAACCATGAAAGAACATGTGAAAAAAGCAGCAATCCCAATACACAACCAGAGGAAAATACAAACAGTATGCCGAAATCAAAGCGTGTAACCGCCTGTAAAACCGGTGCATAGAAGCCAAGTAACAGCAAGATAAAACTGCCAGAGATACCCGGCAAAATCATCGCACAAATAGCCAAGGCACCCGCCCAAAGAAAGGAATACCATTCTGGCTGCGCATGCATGCCTGGTGTTGCATGCCCTATGAAAACCGCCATTCCGACACCAGCCACCAAAGCGGCGATGCGAGAGAGAGACCAGTGGCTGACCTTACGCAAGATCAACACCGCAGAGATCAGCACCAGCCCGAAGAAGAAAGACCAGACCTGAATGGGCCAGGCCGACAGGCTATAGGTAATCACCCGCGCCATGGTAAAAACGCTAGACAGTACACCGCCAAAGACGGTCACCAGAAACGTTCCATCGATATGTCGCCAGCAGGCTGCCACACCTTCACGGAAGAGTATTTTGAGCGAGGCAGGCCCCAGTTTTTTGAGGCTGTTCAGCAGGCGCTCATAGATGCCGGTAATGAACGCAATCGTGCCACCGGAAACGCCCGGCACAACATCCGCTGCGCCCATCAGCGCGCCTTTCAGGAATAAAATCAAGACTTCCAACGGCAACATCACGTCAAACAACCAATCCTAAAACAAACATATCCATCGTTATTCAATAGTGCCTGACAGCAACGGCACAAACCGTACCGGCTCCAGCACTTGCTCGTTGTAACCCGCTTCCGTCCGTGTCACACAGACCAGCAACTGGTTACCATCAGGCCCAACCGGTATGATCATTCGCCCCCCAACAGCCAACTGACGGAGCAGCCCCTGCGGTATTTCGGCCGGTGCCGCCGTGACCAGTATGCCATCATACTCGCCCTCTTCAGGCCAGCCGGAAAAACCGTCCGCATGACGCATCATGACGTTATAGAGCTTCAGTTGACGCAGCCGCTGACGCGCTCGATCCTGCAGCGAGCGGATACGTTCTACCGTATAGACCCGGCCAGCCAACTGTGCCAGCACAGCTGTCTGATAGCCTGACCCTGTGCCAACCTCCAGCACCTTGTTGACAGCCACCGTCTGAAGCAAAGCCTCTGTCATGCGGGCAACAATATAGGGCTGGGACAGAGTCTGGTTACGACCGATAGGCAGCGCCGTATCTTCATAAGCCCGGTGGGATAATGCTTCATCAACAAACAGGTGTCTGGGTGTTTTACGCATTACGTCAAGGACACGCAGATCCCCCACCCCCTGTTCAACCAGACGCTGAATCAGGCGATCACGGGTTCGCTGTGACGTCATACCAATACCTGCCAGATTCATTCAGCCCCCAGACTAACCTTCACGTAGCAGGCAATAGTGTCACTAGAGCCCGCCAGTTTACAATACGTTCTTCCTCATAAACGACGTTTAACTGATATTTTCAAACACTTCATTGAGCACAGCTGTCGCATAAGTTCCTTTGGGAAGGAAGAAGGAAATCAACAAACTCCCCTCTACCCAGCACCAATCCATTGATTCAGGCGTCACACGCAACGCACGCCGCTCTTGATTCATTCCCGCATTTTCCAGGCCATGGCAAAGCTCAGGCCAGCGCTCAGCAAGTGACGTTTCCCAGGTATTCACCTCACCTTCAGACAGCAGGGAGCCACGCCCCCAGAGAGGGCCAGTATTATGCAATTCGCCAGAAACAAAGCGCTCTGAAACGGTAGCATCCCTGCGCTCAGGCAAAATCAGTGAGTGGCTGTCACGAAACGTTAACACATCACCATCCAGCAGACACGACCATGTTTGCTCACGCACCCGCTGTGCCAGCAATTGATTAAATAACCAGGAACGGGCCGCAGACAGCATAATGCTTTTCTGGTCACGCTTCAGACGCAGCTTTCTGGCAAAAAACGCCAAGGCTTTATCCAGGTTGCCACCATCAAATCCAAAACGCTGCATACCAAAATAATTGGGCACACCGTTCAGACTGATTCCACGTAACCGATCATCGATTTCGTCCGGGTTTCCCATAATGTCCTGCAACCGTATCTCAAAGCGATTACCGGACAAGGCCCCCTGCCGCAACTTACGGTTATGCCAGGCCGTTTTCAGAACAGAAACACCCTCTCCACAGGATGACCAGTCCAGATCGTCTGCCCGCCCTTTGCCAGGCAGCTGCAGGCTGAACCATTGCAGGGTAACCCCTTGGCGGTCTTTCAGCCCTGCGTAGCCGACTGACGAAGGTGTAATACCGGCGATACGTGCCAGATTCCGGGCAACCCACTGGGTATTCTGGCCAACCTTCTCGACCCACAGGTATAGATGCTCACCCTCCCCACAGGGCTCAAAGGGCAAGATCTCTTCAACCCGAAAATCTTCAGGCGCCACTTTAAACGCAGCGCGCCCACAGGCATCACAGCCGGCCCTGGGCAGAGTCATATCCCAATCAGACATAGCGACCTTCATAGAGAAAACATTGATAGGAGTGCAGCGAACAACGCACAAGATAACCTGACAGGCAAGGATTAAGCAGGGAGCAACTTAGACTTAATCTGTCATGAGAAAAAATTCTTCATCACGTTTGATCATTCCCAACTCTGTACGCGCATACTCTTCGACCGCTTCAAGACCCGTTTGCAAAGCCACCACTTCTACGGAGAGCAAACGATTACGTTCAGCCAGTCGCTGATTTTCAAGCTTTTGGAGGGCGACCTGCTCCCTGACAGCCATTAACTGGGCAATACTGCCTTCCCCCACCCACAGACGGTACTGAAGGAGTGCAAGAAAAAAAGCCAGCATGATCATTACTATTCGCATACGCTACTAAAGGAAAACAAGTGACCCAAGAAAGCATAACAGTCCACTGCCCTGAAAACAGCTGACCTGAATTCGTATCATAAATGCATAACCTCTGTAACCAGAGGGTTGCTACAGAGCCTTTGAATTTATTTAGAGCTCAGGGGTAATCTGTTAAGCAATCAAACCATACAGAGGACGCCAA
>MUIA01000398.1 GCA_002084115.1 Oceanospirillales bacterium LUC14_002_19_P2
CTAATGACAGATGTAGACATAGTTGTTAACCAGCAGGGAACGGATTGCACAAGAATATGTCGGATTTTATGAGGATGCCTTTTTGAGTACTTTAGTTTTAATTATTTCGAAAGAGCACCCAACCTGGAAAAGGGCCCCATTTGTTATCCACAACACGCCAGACAAAACCGGACTGGAAAACCTTACGGGTGAATTCTGCCAGGTAGCGATCATCGCCAAGCTGTGCCAGTGCTTTATGGGTAAGCGGTTTGGATAACAGGCCTTCAAGCGCCTGTTCGCCACCTTTGCGTTCGCAGGCGCGTTCATAAATCGTCTGGTAACTTTCTGCTTGCACGTTTATTACCCTGATGTCGCGGACGACCAGTGTAACGTATCCTTTCGTGGTGGGTTAACGTCTAAACAGCAATTTATCAGCACAAACAAAAACGCCACCCGAAGGTGGCGTTTTTGAAGTCGGTAAGCAAATAATTGCTTAGAAGACTTCGTAGGTGTAAGTCAGGTAGATACGGTTGACGTCTGCATCGTACATTGCGCCAAGAGTATTGTCTCTTGTTGCATCAGTAGATGTACCGCTGGTGCGGTATGCAGAGTGGTACCAGGCCAGTGACAGGCCTTCCAGCTTGCCAGAGAAGTCGTAATTGACGTAGGCACCCAATTCTTTCTGCTTAAAGTCATCGAAGCCTTTGGCATCTTCACCGTTGATATACCAAGCATCAACACTCAAGCCGGGGACGTGATCACTGAAGTCATAACCAACACTGAACATGTAGGCTTTTTCATCTTCGTAATTGAAGCCTTCCCACTGATCCAGTGAGGAGTTATATGTGCCGTGATCGCCATCGTATAGTGAATTAACGTAATCACCATCTTTGGTTTTGTTATAACTTAAGCCAACGTATGCATTACCAAAGTTCAGTGTTGCATTTAAGTTGGTGTAGGCAGACTTGTAGCCATCAGCATGCTGATATACTGGGTCGCCATCAGGGTTGGCATCATAATCTTGAACATCTTCAAGGAAAAGATCACCATTTTCTTTGACTTTGCCGTAACGAGCATCCAGATCAACGGACATGTTGTCAGCAAGATCAAAACTATAGGAAACTTTGGCAAACGATTTTTTGAGATAATCTTTCGAATTCGCCTGCTCTACTACGAGGCCTAGACCATTGAAATCATAAGCTGCACCAAAAATGGTGATGTTATCAATGTCATTGCCTTCAGGGTTTTCAAGATCGTTCTTGAAAGCTGATGCATTTCGAGCACTGGCTGCAGTGATGCGGGTGGCATATAGGTCGACACCGTAAACACTGGCCGCCAGATCTGCACCGTAGCTGGATGAGTTCAGGATACGTGAACCACAGTCGCCATAAGTTTCAAGGCCACGCTTTTTGACACCGTAAGTGGCGTGCAGATTAACGTCATCATCACCGAATTTGGCTTTCAGGAAAGCCTGCTGGAAACCGGCGATATCATTGGTTTTACCGCTCTCTCCGGAGGGCAGGTTACTGGGACCCCAAGCAAGGTTTTCTGTTTTGGTATTGATATCATTGGCAAAGCCTGTCTGGATATCGAAACCAATAATGTCAGCGTAATAGCCGGACTGATAGTCTGCTACCAGTGCGTGCACCCAGTCTTCACGAGCATTTGAATCTGCTTGGTCAGACTCCCAGTAGTAGTTCTTATAGGTAACGCTCAGCGAGCTGTCGTCAACAAAGCTGTTGTCAGCCTGTGCAGCAGTAGCCCCCAGTGCTGCAGCGACAGCAACGCTTAATGCGCTCTTTTTCAACATTTTCATTATGGTGTACCCACTCCAAGGTATGTTGTTTTTGTTGGTAGTTATGCTTAGAAGCGCTGACCCACATGCAAACAGCATGCCTCCCCGAGGTCAGGCACATACGTACATAACGAAGCGCTAGTGTTAATCAGTTGTAGAAAAAATTCAACAATGTGTCACATAAAGGTGCATGTTTTGTCATCAAAGTGTGCGCGTTGTCTTTTGTGATACCTGTGTGAGTGGTCAGGCAGACACTGCAAAAAGCGCAATAACACAGCCGTAAGCCGCGAACCAGGACAGTGAGCGCAGCATATGTTTGTCCACCAGATAAAAGACTCCGTACAGGATACGCAGGCCGATAAAGGCCAGTGCCAGCAGGTCAGTGGTGGACTGGCTGGCAACGCCGACCTGGTGGGCGATAATCACGGCTGCGGCAAAGATCGGGAGTGCTTCAAAACAGTACTGTTGTGCCCAGTTTGCCCGTGCGCTGAGACCTTCCAGCCCGACGTAAAAATCCCTTGGGCGCCGGTTGTTGTAGCCCGGTGTCGTACTTTTGGAGATGAGGGTGAAAACGAATGGCATCATGGCAGCTGCCAGGACACACCAGTAAGCGGTTGTCATCATGTGCTCCTGTCCGTTGTTGTTAGAATCATGGGTTCAGAGAGTGTGCAAAGGGGATAGGCAAGGCCCGACCCGGGCCGCATAATGCCACATCTCTGTGCACAACGCCTGAGTTTGTTCCCAGATGATACATGGCGATGATGGCCAGCACCGACATTGAGCACTACCAGCTTCCTGATGAAGAACCCCTTCAGATCATCCGTGTGGATGAGACGAACCGGCACAGCTTTCAGCGGCGTCCGCACCGGCATGATTATTTTGAGGTGGTCTGGACGGAAGTCGGTGAAGGTGAACACAGTATTGATTTCACTGCATTTCCTCTCAGGCCAAGAACGCTTTACCTGATAGCGCCGGGACAGGTTCATCAGATAGTCACGCCGCCGGAGCTGATGTATGTGTTGACGTTCCAGACGGATTTCATTGAGTCAGGTTACCGTAATCGTCTATTGCTGCAGGAAGCTTTTGCCACCTTCAGTATTGAACGTGCCTGTATCCATCTGGATCATCTGGGATATCGTCATCTCGATCACCTGGGTGAAATTATGGATGATGAAATCCAGCTTGAAACACCGGACTGGGATCTGCTTGAGTCACTGCTGACAGCCTTTCTTCATTACCTGACGCGCTATCTGCCAGATTTTACGCCAGAGTCGGTCTACATTGATCCGCGCATCATGAACCTGTTTGACCTGCTGGAAGCTCATTATCGAAAACAACGGCATACGTCGTTTTATGCTGAGCAGATTGGTCTTACGCCTAAGCGACTGAATGAACTCACCCGCCAAAACCTGGGTAAAACCGTGACCCAGTTGCTGCATGAACGTGTGATCGTTGAAGCACGGAGGGAACTGACGTTTACCCCAAAAACAATCAAGACCATTGCCTACGAGCTGGGGTTTGAAGATGTCGCTTATTTCTGTCGTTTTTTTCGCCGGGAGACCGGGGTATCACCGCTTGGGTTTCGTAAGTTAGTGTTTGCCTGAAATGTTCTAAAAACACCATAAAACGAGCAGCCTATCCATTTCTGTTTCATTTTCTGTGCCGAATAATGCCATGCGTCTCGTGGTGCCTGTTGGCAAGGTACCCGTCGTTTTATGAGGTTCAATAGCAACGATGGCATCCATTAACCTGAGAACCGATCTCATCGGTTCAAGTTTTCTGCATTACCTGTTGCCGGCTGTCAGTGGCATGGTGGTGAAATCTCTCTATGTCATGGTCGATACGATCATCGTTGGTCGTGGTGTCGGGCCGGATGCGTTGGCAGCGCTTGCCCTGACGATTCCGTTTTTCGCATTGTTTTTGGCGTTGTCTTTAATGATCGGTGTCGGCGGTTCGGCATTGATGTCAATCCGCTTTGGACGTGGAGACTATGAAGAAGGTCAGGCGCTTTTTTCGCAGTCAATATTTTTGACGTTCATTGTCAGCAGTCTATTGGTTGCTGTCGGACTGTATTGGCTGGATGATTTAGTGTTAATAACTCAAGTTACGCAGTAACGAATAACCTTAGCTGCTCGAATGATGCCCGCAGAGCGGTCATGTAAATCTTCGCCCTGAGCTGAAAATGATTGACCTTCAGTTTCAGGGAGAGGGT
>MUIA01000160.1 GCA_002084115.1 Oceanospirillales bacterium LUC14_002_19_P2
TTAACGGGGTAATCAAACGCATTATCTATAAAGCGTGTGGGTACAATGACCTGGATTACCTTTATCTGAAAATAAGACAGGAGGCTCTGAAATGATCCGCCAACCTGGAAAAGGGCCAGAAAAGCCACCTTAAGAGGTGGCTTAAAGAGAGAGAAGCAGAACAATATCAGGCCACAACCAACGTAGGTCGGGCATAGGAAATAGGCGCATTGGCTGCATCTTCGAACGTCACCATTTCCCAGGCAGACGCATCAGCAATCAATGCACGCAACAACTTGTTATTCAGTGAATGGCCAGACTTATGCCCAATAAATTCACCGATCAGACTGGTACCCAGAAGGTACAGGTCGCCAATCGCATCCAGCATTTTATGCTTCACAAACTCATCGTCATAGCGAAGACCATCTTCATTAAGAATGCGGTACTCATCAACCACGATAGCGTTATCAACACTACCACCGAGCGCCAAATTCTGTGAGCGCAAATACTCAATATCTTTCATAAAGCCAAACGTACGAGCCCGACTCACTTCCTTAACAAAGGATGTACTGGAAAAGTCGATACTGGAGCGCTGCACCAGGCCCTTGAAGACAGGATGATCAAAATCAATACTGAATGTCACCTTGAAGCCATCAAAAGGCACAAAGGTGGCTGTCTTACCATCCTCTTCAACGGTAACCTTCTTCTTGATACGAATAAATTTCTTCGCGGCGGCCTGCTCTTCGATACCTGCAGACTGAATCAGAAAGACAAAGGGACCCGCACTGCCATCCATGATGGGCACTTCATGCGCTGTCACCTCAACATAAGCATTATCGATACCCAAGCCCGCCATCGCAGACAGGAGATGTTCAACGGTATCAACTCGCACGCCGTCTTTTTCCAGCGACGTGCACAGTGTCGTCTGCCCTACATTCTCGGCACGCGCCGGAATCTCTACCACAGGCTCCAGATCGGTACGACAGAATACAATGCCGGTATCGACAGGCGCAGGCTTCAGCGTCAGGTAAACCTTCTCACCGGAATGAAGCCCCACTCCTGTAGCACGAATAATATTTTTGAGCGTTCGCTGTCTAATCATGACCCAGCCGTTAGCTTGCATCTGCACGAAATAGTCGATAATCGGCCATTCTAGCAGAGTAATCTCGCCTTACAAAGTGTTACATCTTGACCGCACAGGCTTTAATCAGCCTGGCGGCGTAAAAATGCCGGAATATCCAGATAGTCCGTATCCGTCTTAGCGCTAGGCGATCCATCAACATCACTGCCTGCAACCGCTTTCTTACGCAGAATGGTAGGACGATCAAGCTCGCTGTAGTTCACGTTGCCATCAGCAGTCTTGGAGGCATTATCAACCACCTTCTTGACTTTCTGCTCTGGTTTACCAAGCCCAGTCGCCACCACCGTAACACGGATTTCATCCGACATTTCCGGATCAATAACAGTACCCACTACCACCGTAGCATCATCAGACGCAAATTGCTCAACGGTACTACCGACTTCTGTGAATTCACCAATGGAGAAATCCAGACCTGCAGTAATGTTGACAAGAATACCCCGCGCGCCCTGCAGATCCACATCTTCCAGAAGAGGGCTGCGAATCGCTGCTTCCGCGGCTTCTACCGCACGGTTGGAACCAGTCGCATTACCAGTACCCATCATCGCCATGCCCATCTCAGACATCACTGTACGCACGTCAGCAAAGTCGACATTAATCATGCCAGGACGAATGATCAGGTCTGCAATACCCTGTACCGCACCCTGAAGTACGTCATTCGCGGCACAGAACGCGGATAACAGGCTTGCATCCTTACCCAACACAGGCAGCAATTTTTCATTGGGAATGGTGATCAGGGAATCCACATGCTCAGCCAACTCTTTTAAACCCTGATCCGCAATAGTCATCCGCTTTCTTCCTTCAAAAGGGAAGGGACGCGTGACCACGGCGACTGTCAGAATACCGAGCTCCCTCGCAACTTCTGCCACAACAGGAGCAGCACCAGTGCCTGTACCACCGCCCATACCTGCAGTAATGAAAACCATATCCGCACCTGACAGCACTTCTGCCAGACGCTCACGATCCTCCAATGCTGCCTGCCGCCCAATTTCGGGGTTTGCGCCTGCACCGAGACCTTTTGTAATACCGGTACCCAGCTGCAGCAAGGTTCTGGCATTGAGATGCTTCAGAGCCTGAGCATCTGTATTGGCTACAATAAAGTCCACACCCTCAACCTGACTGTTGAGCATGTGATTGACGGCATTGCCACCGCCACCGCCGACACCGACCACTTTTATGACCGCATTTTGCGGCACATTATCGACCAGTTCGAACATGACAAATCTCCTTCTCTCTTAACTGTCCATTTTTATAGAATTACTTCCCTAAAACAATCAGAAGTTCCCCTGAAACCAGCGTTTTATCTTCGCTAGAATGGGTTCTTCCTGCTTCTTTGAACCAAAGGCCATATCTCCTTCACCCTGCATTTTCAGACCATAGTGAAGAAGACCAACGCCTGTGGCATAAATCGGATTGCGCACAACATCAGACATTCCCCGAACACTTTGGGGAACGCCCAGCCTAACCGGCATATGAAAGATTTCCTCGGCCAGCTCGACCACACCTTCCATCTTTGATGTACCGCCGGTCAGCACGATACCGGCTGCAATTAACTCTTCAAAACCGCTGCGACGCAGCTCCGCCTGAATCAAAGTAAAGAGTTCGTCATAACGAGGCTCAACCACTTCAGCCAGAGCTTGACGTGACAATTCCCTCGGCGGGCGCTCACCCACGCTGGGTACATTAATAGTTTCATCGGCACCCGCGAGCTGGGTGAGAGCGCAGGCGTATTTAATTTTGATCTCTTCAGCAAATTGCGTCGGGGTACGCAACGCCATGGCGATATCATTAGTGACCTGGTCACCAGCGATGGGAATCACAGCAGTATGGCGGATCGCACCTTCAGTAAAGATCGCGATATCGGTCGTACCACCGCCGATATCCACCAGGCAAACACCCAGCTCTTTCTCATCTTCAGTCAGAACCGAGTAACTGGAAGCCAACTGCTCAAGAATAATATCCTCAACTTCCAGACCACAGCGACGGATACACTTCTCAATATTCTGCGCAGCATTCACGGCACAGGTGACCAGATGCACCTTAGCCTCCAGCCGTACACCAGACATCCCCAGAGGCTCCTTCACCCCTTCCTGCGTATCAATCACATATTCTTGCGGCAGGATATGCAGAATGCGCTGATCTGCCGGAATAGCCACAGCCTGTGCGGCATCAATCACCCGATCCATATCAGCCCGAGTCACCTCACGCTCACGGATAGCCACAATCCCGTGGGAGTTGAGGCTACGGATATGACTGCCCGCAATACCGGCATAAACAGAGTGAATCTGACAGCCGGCCATCAGCTCCGCCTCTTCAATGGCGCGCTGGATAGACTGTACCGTTGACTCAATATTGACCACGACGCCTCGCCGCAACCCCCGAGAAGGGTGCGAGCCAATGCCGATCACCTCGATATCACCGTTATCCGTGATTTCGCACACAAGCGCCACCACCTTGGAAGTCCCGATATCCAGACCGACAATCATTCTTCCATTTCCCGTCGCCGTCATGCGTAACCTGCCTGTTGCTTCAACGTTTACCTGTTCATCAGTTACTGCGATTTACTCTGCTTCCGTCATTCGTGTTCCAGGAAACCGCTATACCATCGCGATAGCGCAAGTCCACGCGTCGCACATCTTGCCACTGTTTCTGCAGCAATACATGATAAAGACGCACAAATCGTTGCATTCGCTTCACCAGATCGCGATGCCCAAGGTTGACCTCAACATCACCGATCTGGAACCACCAGCTCCCCGTCTCCCGTTGCCCCAGGGCTGTCATTGCCAACCCTAAAGGACGAATCTGCTGGTTCAATGTCATATACTGCTGCATCACCTGTGGTGCAGCAGCTTCTTTACCATAGAGCAATGGCAAATCACTGAAGCGGCTCAGATCATTCACCCGAAACACTTCACCATCACCATTCAAAACACCACCCCGCTTCCAGCGAGCCACTGGCACCTGCTCCTGAATCCGGACACTCAGAGTTTCCGGCCAGATTTTCCGGACTTTTGCCCGGCTAATCCACGGCACGCTCTGCAAAGCGGTTTGCAATCCCGCCACATCCAGACGAAAAAACCGCTCTGCCAAAAATGGCGTAACCTGCTGCTCTACTGTTTCTTTAGGTAGATAGCGAAATTCGCCTTCTACTTTCACACTTATTATCGGTCTGTCGAGCCAATTCCAGAGCAAGGGCAACGACCAGACAAACGCACCAATCACCATCCCGGCCAGCAACAGTTTGGCAGCCTGTGCGCCTCGCTGAGTCCAGCGCCTGACAGACGCCTGCCGGTCTTCCAACCGGCTGGCACCATGGGTTTTCCTGGCCTGCCTGCCCGCTACCCGACTTTTCAGTCGGTCACGGCCATCTCGATCCGGGGCGTATAACCGGGTTTCCATGTCCCGCTCTCCTGCTGACCGGATGCCTGCAACAAGGCCAGCACCAGATCTTCAAACTCCAGCCCCGAGGCGCGGGCCGCCATAGGTACCAGGCTATGGTCCGTCATACCAGGGATCGTATTCACTTCCAGCAGCCAGAACTGACCCTCGCCATCCTGCATCACGTCCACACGACCCCACCCTCGACAACTGAGGCTATTGAACGCCCGAAGCGCCAACTCTCGCAATTCGCACTCCTTCTCCTCAGTGAGGCCGCAAGGGAGATGATAACGGGTTCCATCCGAGAGGTACTTGGCCTCGTAGTCATAGAACACGTTGTCAGTCTCAAGCCGTATCGCTGGCAAGGCGTTACCGTTAAGAATGGCAACGGTGAATTCAGCCCCTTCAATGAGACGCTCAACCAGCACCTGTTCACCATGATCTGCCGCTTTGCGAATAGCATCGGCCAGTTGGTCACGGGTATTCACCGGGGTCATACCGATACTGGAGCCTTCCTGATTCGGCTTTACAAAACAGGGAACCGGCAAATCATCAATATCAACATCGCCCGTCACCAGCTGGTATTCCGGGGTCGGCAGACCAATACTCTGCCAGATCAACTTGCTGCGATACTTGTCCATGGCCAATGCAGACGCTTTCACGCCACTGCCGGTATACGGAATCCCCATATACTCCAGCACACCCTGCACCGTGCCATCTTCGCCATCACCGCCATGCAGCGCCAGAAATACTCGATCCGGCTTGATCATCTGCAGCTGGCTGATCAGCCCGTCCTCAGTATCGATAAGAATACTGTCGACACCGCGACTCTGAAGCGCTGCGTGAATCCGACCACCGGAGTGCAACGATACCTGCCTTTCAGCCGACGTACCGCCATAAAGAACGGCCACACGCCCCAGTGCATCCATACCGCCCCCTTGTTCATCCCTGCCAAATTGTTCACTCATTCAGTTTCACGCCTTCAGTTTTAATGCGTTCTCCGCAAGGTCAGCCGCCAACACACCGATATCACCCGCCCCCTGGGTGATCAGCAGGTCATCATCGCGCAACAAATCAGCCAAAACTGGCTCTACAGGTTCACCTCTGGGGATAAACACCGGATCGACACGTCCCCGCTGCCGGATACTGCGACACAGACTCCTACCATCGGCACCCGGCACCGGCTCTTCACCGGCAGGATAAACATCCATCAACAGCAGCACATCCACCTGTGAGAGCACCTCGACGAAGTCATCATACAGATCCCGGGTTCTGGAGAAGCGATGCGGCTGGTACACCATGACCAGTCGTTTATCCGGCCAGCCCTTGCGAATCGCAGCAATAGTGGCAGCTACTTCGCGGGGATGATGGCCGTAGTCATCGACAAACATGACATTGCCGACGCCTGTCTCATAGTGACCATAAACCTGGAAGCGACGCCCTACACCCTGAAATTGCATCAGACCTTCACGGATCTGCTCATCGCTAACGCCCTCTTCACTGGCCACCGCTATGGTCGCCAGTGCATTCAGGACGTTGTGCTCACCGGGGATATTCAGATGGATATCGAGCACATCGTCACGATCCTTACGCACCAGACGAAAACGGTTTTCCATCCCATTCTGATCGATATCGATGGCTCGGAAGTCTGCATCCTCAGACAGTCCGTAAGTGATCACCTGTCGCTTGATCTCCGGAAGTAATTCACGGATGACCGGGTCATCAATACACATGACCGCCAACCCATAAAACGGCAGGTTATGCAGAAAATCGACAAAGGTCTTCTTCAGGCGACTGAAGTCACCATCGTAAGTCACCATATGATCGGCATCGATATTGGTGACAACCGCCACCATAGGCTGCAGATGCAGAAACGATGCATCACTTTCATCGGCCTCAGCTACCAGATAGCTACTACCACCCAACCGCGCATTGGTGCCAGCCGAGTTCAACTTTCCGCCGATAATAAAGGTCGGATCCAGTCCGCCCTGCCCCAATACCGAAGCAATCAGACTGGTTGTTGTTGTCTTCCCATGAGTACCGGCCACAGCAATACCATGGCGATAGCGCATCAATTCAGAGAGCATTTCCGCCCTGGGCACCACCGGGATACGGAGTTCACGGGCAGTCACCAACTCGGGATTATCTTCCTGCACTGCTGACGACACCACTACGACATCCGCCTTCTGCACATGCTCGCGCTCATGACCGATAAAGACTTCAATGCCAAGATCTCGCAAACGAGCTGTCACACGGGATTCCTGCAGATCAGAGCCAGCAATATCGTATCCCTGGTTTTTCAATACTTCCGCAATGCCGCACATGCCGACACCGCCAATGCCAATAAAATGAATACGGCGAATGCGGCGCATTTCAGGGAAAGCAAATACCGGTACTGACCGGCCGTTAAGATCAGCCAAGAGCCACCTCCCGACACTGCTGTGCCACGGTTGCGGTCGCTTCAGGGCGTGCACAGCCCAGGGCTGCCTGACGCATGTCACGCAGGAGTTCACGCTCCTGCGCATATTTATCCAGTAATTCTGCTAACTTCACGTCACTTAATTCGCTTTGTTCCAGCAGGACGGCCGCGCCCCTGTCCACCAGGTAACGGGCATTACGCAGCTGCTGTTGATCTTTGTGCCTGGGATACGGCACCAGGATGGCCGGTTTGCCGGCATTCGCCAGCTCAGCCACAGTCAGTGCACCGGAACGGCAGACAATAAGGTCCGCCCAACGATAAGCCGCCCCCATATCGTCGATAAAGGGCTCAACACGCCCGATCACACCACAACGTTCATAAATAGCCTGGGTTTCATCCACCTTGCCGGCACCTGCCTGATGCCAGACTTCTACCGGCGCCTTGGCTAATGCCATTGCTGCAGGGATACATTCGTTGATTGCAAGAGCGCCACGGCTTCCACCCAACACTAGCAGTTTTAATGGCCCTACTTCGGCATTCTCTTCAGATTCAGCCAGAATCGTATTACGTACCGGGTTACCGGTAAAAATGGCTTTATCATTGGCATCAAAGGTACCCGGAAACGCTTCCAGAACCCGAGAGGCAAATCGCGAAGCAATACGATTGGTAAAGCCGGGAACCGCATTCTGCTCATGAATAACCAGCGGGATACCCATCAATTTCGCCGCAACGCCACCGGGCCCCGATGCAAAACCGCCCATACCCAGAACACCAACCACGTTCATGCTGCGCATGACTTTGATGGCTTTCAGTACAGACGCCGTGACTCTAAAGGGTGCCTGCAACATGGCACGCATCCCGTTCCCCATAATCCCTTTTACCGGCATGTAGGAAATATCAAAGCCATGGGCAGGCACGAGAGTAGACTCCATGCCATCACGGGTACCCAGCCAGTGAATACCATAACCCTGAGCCTGTAGCGCTTCTGCCACAGCCAGCGCAGGGAAAATATGGCCACCGGTGCCGCCGGCCATAATGATAAAAACCGGTTTACGCTGCTCAGTCATGTTTGCCCTCCTTGACTGCCCCGGAGGCGAAGATCCGTCGTTCATAATCAATCCGCACCAGCAACCCCACGGCCAGACAACTGATCAACAGGCTGCTGCCGCCATAACTCAAAAACGGTAACGCCAGACCCTTGGTCGGCAATAGTCCGGTGCTTACACCAATATTGATAAACACCTGAATACCGAGCAGTAACCCGATACCGTAAGCCATATACCCGGAAAACACCTGCCCGGCCTTTTCCGCCAGGTAACCAATACGCATGGCCCGCCAGCTGACAAAAGCGAGCAGCATAATCACTAAGACACTGCCCAGCAATCCGAACTCTTCCGCAATCACGGCAAAAATAAAGTCGGTATGCGCTTCCGGCAGGTAAAACTGTTTCTGGATACTGTTGCCCAACCCTTCCCCAAACCAACCGCCGCGGCCGAAGGCTATCAGTGATTGCGTCAACTGATAGCCACTTTCAAACTGGTAAGCCCAAGGGTCCATATACGTCGTCAACCGGCGCATCCGGTATGGCTGACTGATTGCGATAAGCGCAATACCTGCCAGGGAAGCCAGAATCAAAACAAAGTACTGCCTCAATTTGGCACCTGCCAAAAACACCATACCCAGCACAGCACCCATGAGTACAACAACCGCACCAAAGTCAGGCTCGGCCAGCAATAAGACCATAGCGAAGAGCAAAATAATCAGCGGCTTGAGAAATCCCCACCAGCCATCGCGCACTTCATCCTGACGGCGGGACAAGTACGATGCCATATAAATCACAATACAAAGCTTGGCGACCTCTGAGGCCTGCAGGTTAAAGAAGCCCAGGGGAATCCAGCGAACACTGCCGTTGATTTCTCGACCAACAAACAACACCAGCACCAACAGAAAGAATCCCAACGCTAACAGCAGCGCACTCCAGCGCTGCCAGAGCTCGATCGGGAATACCTGTACCGCCGCCATCACGCCAATAGCGCCAGCCATGAACACACACTGCCTGAGAAAAAAGTGAAACGCTGAACCGTAATGCGCACTGGAGATACCAGTGGATGCCGATCCGACCATTACTAGGCCGATCAACAACAGTGCCAGAACACAGGCAATCAAGGGATAATCAAGCACCTGCCGATCCCTGCCAGCCACCAGGAAAGACGGCTCCAGCTGCGGTAAGCGCAGACGCTTGATCCAGTCACCCTGAAGCCACTCAACCATGGGCAGCCTCCACCAAATGTGCGAATACTTCACCGCGCTCTTCAAAGCTTCGGAACATATCGAAACTGGCGCAGGCGGGCGCGAGCAGTACCGCGTCTCCCGCTACTGCTATCTCACCGGCCATCGTCACGGCGTCATCCATAGATTCAGCAGAATACAGTGTCGTAGAGCAATTCAAGCATTCTGCAAGCCGAGGACCATCAGCTCCGATCGCAATCACAGCTTTGACGTATTGATTGACCGGATCACGTAATTCTGAAAAGTCAGCACCCTTTCCGTCGCCTCCGGCAATCAATACCAGCTTGCCTTCAATATCCTCACCCAGCCCCTGAATGGCAGCAATTGCTGCGCCGGTGTTGGTGGCCTTGGAATCATTAAACCAACTAACGCCATCCTTTTCTGACACCCACTGACACCGATGAGGTAAGCCAGGAAAAGTGCGAAGCACTTCCAACATTGCGGGCAAAGGAAAACCAGCCTGATGCCCGATGGCCAGTGCCGCCAGCGCATTAGCATGGTTATGCCGGCCACGAATACGAATTTCACTGACCGGCATCAGGCATTCAAAACCACGAGCCAACCACGTCTGCCCCTTCTCATGACGCAGCCCAAACTGGTTCAAATCCGGCTCTTTCAGTGTGAAAGCGATTTGTGGCACAGAGTCAGGCACCAGTGGATAACTTAGGGCATCATCGCGGTTATACACCGCAGACTGACACCCTCGGTATATCATCTGCTTGGCCTGATGATAGTCCGCTACAGTGCTGTAGCGATCCATATGATCAGGCGTCAGGTTCAACATTACGGCTACTTGGGCACGCAATGAGTGCGTGGTTTCCAACTGGAAACTGGAGAGCTCAAGCACATAGAGTGATTTCCCCCCATTCTCCAGCAGCTCCAGAACAGGCACGCCGATATTTCCGCCGACGCCGACATTGATGCCTGCCGCTTCAGACATCAAACCCACCAACGTCGTTACCGTGCTCTTGCCGTTGGAGCCGGTGATCGCTATCACTGGTGCAGCGGCATCTCGGCAAAACAGCTCAATATCGCCGACGACTTCAACACCGGCGGCAATGGCCGCTGCAATTGCCGGTTCCTTAAGGGAAACGCCGGGACTGACAATCAGTTCATCCGCACAGGTAAGCAGTTCTGCATCAAACGAACCGGTGACAACCGTTACATCAGGGAACTGCTGACGAAAAGCGTCAAGACCGGGAGGCAATTCACGGGAATCCACCACGCTGAAAGGCAACTGCCTGGCAGCCAGATAGCGGGCACAGGCTACCCCGGTCTTTCCAAGACCTATGATGATCCGACGCTTGTCACTGCCTATCAGCTGCCCGTTCAACGCACTCTCCTTAACGAATTTTCAGAGTTGCAAGACCAATCAACACCAGAATCAGGGTAATAATCCAGAAACGGACAATGACCCGGGGCTCTGGCCAGCCCTTCAATTCATAGTGGTGGTGCAATGGCGCCATGCGGAAGATACGGCGCCCTGTAAGCTTGTAAGAAGCCACCTGCAGAATGACCGAGACGGTTTCCATCACAAATACGCCGCCCATAATGAACAGCACGATTTCCTGCCGGACGATGACGGCGATAATACCCAGAGCAGCGCCCAGCGCCAGAGCACCAACATCCCCCATAAATACCTGTGCCGGGTACGTGTTGAACCAGAGGAAGCCCAAACCGGCACCTGCTAAGGCACCTGTAAAGATCACTAGCTCACCGGCACCACTGATATAGGGAATATGCAGGTAACGAGCGAATTCAACATGACCGCTGAGGTAAGCAAAAATGCCCAGTGCAGAGCCAACAAGCACCGTCGGCATGATCGCCAGACCATCAAGACCATCGGTGAGGTTGACGGCATTACTGGTTCCAACAATGACCAGGTAGGCAAACAGAATGAAGAACGGTCCCATATTCAAGGCAATGGTCTTGAAGAAGGGGACAATCAATGCGGTTTCCATCGGTGTAGATGCAAGGGAATAGAGATAGATGGCCGCACCCGCACCCAGCACAGACTGCCAGAAATATTTCCAGCGCGCCGGCAATCCGCGAGAGTTCTTTTCCACCACCTTGCGATAGTCATCCACCCAGCCAATCACACCAAAGCCCAGCGTGACTGCCAGAACCAGCCAAACATACTGGTTTTGCAGGTTACTCCACAGCAGCGTACTGATAGCAATCGCGATCAGGATCAACGCCCCGCCCATGGTCGGGGTGCCCGCCTTACTCAGATGCGACTGCGGTCCATCATCACGCACGGCCTGACCAATCTGGTAAAAGCTCAGCTTACGAATCATCACAGGGCCAAGGTACAGGGAAATTCCCAGCGCCGTGAGAACCCCAAGAATGCCCCGCAGGGTCAGGTATTTAAAGACTGAAAACCCACTGTAAAACTGCGTGAGATAGTCCGCCAGCCATAGCAGCATCAGCGATTCCCCTCTTCCGGCTTTTCACAAGCCCTGACCACTTCATTCATTCCCATGGACATGGATCCTTTCACCAAGACTGCCACTTCAGCCCCCAAACGAGGCAGAAGATCATCAATCAGTAACGTTTTTTCAGAAAAATGCGCACCTACGCCACCCCAGCCTTCCTGAGTTAATCGAGACTGCTCACCATATGTCATCAGCACATCGATACCGGCTTCACGGGCGTATTGCCCCATCAAGCGATGTTCGGGCTCAGCTTGATCACCCAGCTCTGCCATATCACCCAACACCAGAATTTTCCTACCCTGGCAAGCCGCCAACACATCAATCGCGGCACGGGTTGAAGCGGGGTTGGCATTGTAACTTTCGTCAATAACCAATGCGCCTTTCTGACCACGGAAGCGCTGACCACGTCGCAGATATGGCTGTGCTGTTTCAAGCCCCTGAACAATGGTACTGAGTGACAATCCAGCCGCCAGAGCCACCGCAGCAGCCGCACAGGCGTTGGCGACCTGATGCTCTCCCCAGAAATGCAAATGTACGCTCGCCGATTCATTCCCCATATGGAGGGTGAAATGCATGCCGTCGTCGTGTGAACGAATCTCACTGGCGTAGCAATCGGCCTGTTGATTCGTAAGACTGAAACGTAGAACTTTCCGTGCGGGCTGCTGACGAACACGCTCCAACCATTCGCCACAGGCTGGATCATCAGCATTGAGAATTGCTGCTCCATCGACAGGCAGACTATCGAAAATAGCCCCTTTTTCGACCACAACGCCGGCGAGACTCCCCAGACCAGAAAGATGGGCTTCGCTGGCATTCGTGATAAGAGCGATATCTGCTGCAGCAAGCCTGGCCACATAATCAATTTCACCCGGATGATTCGTACCCATCTCAATCACGGCATACTGATGGCGCTCTTCCAGGCGACTGAGAATAACCGGCACGCCAAAGTCATTATTCAAATTGCCTTCCGTTGCCAATGTTTCACCGGCTTCGCGACAGATCGCAGCAATCATTTCACGGGTGGATGTCTTGCCACTACTACCTGTAACCCCCATGACAACGCCGCTAAAGTGCTGACGATTAAAGGCACCAATCTGCCCCAAAGCAATACGGGTATCGGCAACCAGCAGCAACGCCCCTTTGACGCCTACAGGCTGACGGGACACCACTGCACCCACAGCCCCTTTCTCTAGCGCTGCGGCAACATAGTCATGGCCATCAAAATTCGGTCCAATGATAGCTACGAACAGTTGTCCGGGCTTGAGCGTCCGCGTATCAATGCTAATATCAGAGAAACAGGCATAGCCTCCGATTAGCTCAGCACCCAGCGGCTGTACAAGGTCTGATAATGCAGCATGAATCATGAGGCCGCCCTCCTGTCCAACGCCTGTCTGACTTCACGCATATCACTGAATGGATAACGAATTCCGTGAATTTCCTGATAATCCTCATGCCCCTTGCCTGCAACGAGGATGATATCGTCATTACCGGCCTCAGCCACGGCGGCAGCAATCGCCTCGGCACGATCCGGGACAACTTTCAATTTGTGATCACGGAGCTCAGTCGGGATACCCGCCATAGCATCTTCAATGATTTTTAGAGGGTCTTCAGTACGGGGGTTGTCGCTGGTCAGCACAACACGATCAGCGCCTGCCAATGCCGCCTCTGTCATCAGTGGTCGCTTACCACTATCACGATCGCCACCACAACCAAAGACACAGGTGACTGTCTGACCACCATGATCACGAAGTGCCCCTAGCACACTGCGAAGTGCATCAGGGGTGTGGGCATAATCCACAACGACAGTTGGTTGAGCCGTACCACCGAGCGTTTCCAAACGTCCTGGCACATTATCCAGCTCGGGAATAAGAGCCAGAATACGATCCAGCGCAAATCCCTGCAGACACAAGACACCAATAACGGACAACAGATTGCTCAGGTTGAATTTACCGAGCAGCGCAGTCGACAAACGCCCTTCTCCCCAAGGAGTATGAAGATTGGCAACCATCCCCTCAGGAGAAAAAACGATATCTGAAAGGTGGATATCTGCTTTATCTGAGCTGACTGAGCAGGTGGTGCAGTTAACCTGATTCTCTGCCGCTGCGTTCAGCATCAGGTCTGCCCACGCATCGTCAAAATTGATCACCGCATGTTGCAAACCTGACGAATGGAAAAGCTCAGCCTTGGCTGCAGCGTAGGCTTCCATCGTATGGTGATAATCCAGATGATCGCGGCTCAGGTTGGTATACACCGCAGCGTTAAAAGCAATGCCACTGACTCGCCCTTGATGAAGACCGTGAGACGACACTTCCATCGTCAACCAGGGCACTGACTTATCCACCAGCCCGGCCATAAATCGCTGAACCGACAGGTTATCGGACGTGGTATTTCCGGCAGGTACTAAATCAGGAAAAACACCATTACCCAGCGTGCCCATCACACCACATGATGCATCAAGACGACTCAGTAACTGCGCAATAAAATGACAGCAGCTGCTTTTACCATTGGTGCCTGTTACACCGATGACTTTCACATGCTCAGAGGGATTCCGGTAAAAACGACTCACCACCCCACTAAGCTGATCTTTGAGATTGGTAACCGCCACAAGCGGCACAGTAGTCACAGGCAATGCATCGCCCGTTTCCGCAAGCACAGCACAGGCACCGGCCGCTACAGCCTGCTCGATATACTGGCGACCATCACTACTCAATCCCGGCAGTGCCAGAAACAGATCTCCCGCCGTCACCTTGCGACTATCGAGCACCAAATCACGGACAGCGACATCCGCCGCCACCGGCGGCAGATCCAGCCATTCCAGTAATCGATTCAGTGTCACCTGCTCATGCTGCATACTGTTCATCAACCTTTGATCCTGGAGTACTTCTGAACGTCAGCCAGCGTCTTTACACCCGACTCATCTGGCGCAACGCCCAACACCCGGAGCGACTCGCCTGCCACACGGGAAAATACCGGTGCTGCGACCAGCCCGCCGTAATATTTGCCATTGGCAGGGCTGTCAATCACTACCACCATGACGATTCGCGGTGCATCAGCCGGCGCAATGCCAACAAACGAACCGATATGCCGCGAATCGGTGTAACCTTCTTTCCCCAGCTTTCGCACCGTGCCTGTCTTGCCTGCAACCGAGTAGCCATCAAGCTTCGCTCGCGTTCCGGTTCCGCCCTTGGCAACCACGGTTTCCATCATAGTTAGTACCTCATGCGCAACATCAGCTCGCATAACCCGGGTACCTTCAGGCGGGATATCACGCTTCAACAGGGTTACTGGCTGAAATACACCGCCATTGGCCAAAACCATATAAGCCTGCGCCAGTTGTAATGGGGAAACTGTCAGACCATAACCATAGGCGAGTGTCGCCGTTTCAATCGGCCGCCATTTCATGCGGTAAGGCAACAGGCCAGTACTTTCTCCGGGAAAGGCTACGCCTGTGGATTGTCCGAAACCGACCTTCTGAAACAGGGAGAGAATCGTTTCCGGCCCCAAATCGAGAGCAATCTTGCTGACACCGATATTACTGGACTTCGTAATCACCCTAGTCACGTCAAGCTTGCCGAAGTTTCTGACATCACTGACGGTATCCTTTCCGATTCGCATTTTGCCGGGCGTGGTATCAATGGGTGTGTGAGGACTATAGCGGCCGGACTCCAGTGCTGCTGCGATCGTCAAGGGTTTAATCACCGAACCGGGTTCAATCTGGTCGGTAATCGCACGATTACGTACACCCGCAGGGTTCAGCCGGCTGCGATTATTCGGATTAAATGTCGGCTGATTAGCCATGGCCAGAATTTCACCAGTTTTGACATCCAGCATAACGAGGGAAGCGGCACGGGCCTTCAGGCTCTGTACCGCTTTTTGCAGTTCTTTGTTGGCAAGGTATTGCAGCCTGAGATCGATACTCAGCATCAACTCTTTACCCGGACTGGCGCTGCTGACCACTTCGGTTTCCCGAACCAAATGACCTCTGCGGTCTTTCAGGACACGCCACTTACCCGGTTCGCCCGACAACCAGTCATCGAAGGCTAATTCAATCCCTTCCTGCCCCTGATCATCGATATTGGTCAGCCCCACTAGCTGGGCTGCAACGGAACCTGCTGGATAGTAACGACGGTATTCATCAATGGAGTAGACACCCGGCACTTTCAACGCCATGATCTTTTTGGCTTCTGCCGGCTCAATCTGTCGTTTGAGGTAGATAAACTCACGCTTCGCGTTGGCCCTGAGTTTTTTGCGTAGATCCTTGGCCTTCACGTCCAGTGCTGTCGCAAGTGCGGACACATCGGCACCCGCAGTGATCAGCTCTTCAGGATTGGCCCAAATGGAAACCACCGGTGTACTCACCGCAATTGGCTTGCCATTCCGGTCAAAAATAATACCCCGGTGTGCAGGAATGGTTTCATGACGCACACTGCGCTTGTCGCCCTCATTCTGGAGGAAAGGACGATCCACGACCTGCAGCTCGGCGACCCGCCAGATAGTGACGGCAATCAGCAGCACGATCAGGCCTTCGACAAAACGGAAGCGCCCTCTATATGGGGTTGTTTTTCTGCGCCGGTTCATGGTTCTACCAGGATCACCTTGTCCTTGTGAGGCATCTCCATTCCCAGCTGCTTAACCGCCTGCCGTTCAATCTGGCCATGGGCCGTCAAGGTGCTGTACTGCAACAGTAGCTGTCCCCACTCCTCCTGCGTCTTGTTTTTCCGATTCAATTCCGCCTGATACTGGTTAAACGCCTGGCGGTTCAAATGTGCCACGTACGCTACGGCTACCGCTGAACAAAATACGGCAAAAACCAGAGCCATCAGCCCTGGTCGGATACTCGCCAGTACAGCTTTCAGCGGTAACCAGTCCATACCGCTTATCCCAGCTTCACTGCCACACGCATGACCGCACTGCGCGCCCGCGGATTAACATCCAGCTCTTCCTTGCCTGACTTGACAGCCTTGCCGCAGCTTTTAAGACGACGCGAAGCATTCAGCTGGTCTTCTGTCAGCGGCACCCAGCTGGGAATGTCCGTGTCGCCCTTCTCATGCTTACGGATGAAGCGTTTCACAATCCGGTCTTCCAGCGAATGGAAACTGATCACCACCAGTTTTCCGCCGGGCTTCAGTGCCTCAAGCGCCTGCTCCAGTACACGGTTCAAGTCATCCAGCTCGCTGTTGACAAAAATCCGGATACCCTGAAAAGCACGAGTCGCCGGGTGCTTACCTTTTTCCCAGGACGGATTGGCTTCCGAGATGATATGCGCCAACCGTCCGGTGGTCACAATCGGTTCAACCTCTCTCGCCTGCACGATCGCACGCGCCATCCGTCGACCAAAACGCTCTTCACCAAACCGCTTCAGCACATCGGCAATTTCCGCTTCATCCGCTTCGGCAATCCAGTCAGCCGCGCTGATGCCATGCTCGGTGTTCATGCGCATATCCAGCGGACCATCCTGAAGGAAGCTGAAACCTCGCTCCGGATTGTCAAGCTGAGGGGATGAAACCCCAAGATCCAGCAACACACCGTCGACCTGCTGTTGGCCGACAAACTGCTCCAGCTCAGCAAACGAACCATGACAGATCTGGAACCGGCTATCGGCCTGCGTCAAAGCATGCCCCACGGCAACTGCTTCCGGATCCTTATCTATACCAATCAGCCGACCATCGCTGGACAATTTTTCCAAAACCGCGCGACTGTGACCGCCACGACCAAAGGTACCGTCGACATACAGCCCTTCCGGCGAACTGACCAGCACCTCAACGGCTTCAAACAGTAAAACGGTCTGATGCCTGAATTGTTCGTTCATACTTTCCAACGGACTCACAACGAAAGTGTCTGTAACTCCTCCGGGACCAGGTCTGCACCGCCGGTTTCCTGCAAATAGGCATCACGGCGTTCGTTCCAGCAGACCTCATCCCAGAGTTCAAATTTTTTCCCCTGCCCCAGCAATACAGTTTTCTTGCCTAGTCCGGCGTAATCACGCAGCAGCGGGGGAACCAAAATCCTGCCACTGCCATCCATTTCCAGATCCGTCGCATGACCAATCAGGAGTCGTTGAATCCGTCGACTCAAGGGATGAAAACTGGGCAGGGACTCAATCTTGGCCTGAATGATCTCCCATTCATCAACGGGATAGATCAACAGGCAACGCTCTTCCGTATCAATCGTGGCGACCAGGTGCCCTTCACAAGGCATCGACAATACGGAGCGGTAGCGTGTTGGAATGGCCAACCGCCCTTTCGCATCCATATTGATCGCGTTGACACCCCGGAACACTCAGCTGTCCTCTTTTTATTCCCTGGACCGAATACCAGATTATCCCACTTTTAGCCACTTTATCCCACAGTGCCACACTATAGAAACCCCCAAAATCCGGGTCAAGGCAGGGAATCACCTAGAAAACCTATAAATATTAAGGCCTTAGACAGCTATTCAGATATTGATACTCAACCTGAAAAAGTGGGGAAACGCTGACATTCCACCATCCGGAGGACAGAACAAGATAGCAGCACCCTCTCAGAAACGCTGAGATAAAACCGCTGCTCAAAAAAAATCCTCTCACCGACAAATCGACGAGAGGATTTTCAACATAAGTGGCGAGCTGGCCTATAAGCCGGGTTCTGTAGCACCTGCGAACAGGTCTGACAGTCATTCATCTGGGATGCATGTCACCATGCACCTCTAGCAGCCTACCCGGATTCAGTGCGGGTCACACCATCGAATCCCTATTTGGCCTTGCTCCAGGCGGGGTTTACCGTGCCATGAACTGTTACCAGTCACGCGGTGCGCTCTTACCGCACCCTTTCACCCTTACCGGTCTACTCCGTTGCCGGAGTAGACTTAGGCGGTCTACTCTCTGCTGCACTTTCCGTAGGCTCACGCCCCCCAGGCGTTACCTGGCGCCTTACCCTATGGAGCCCGGACTTTCCTCCACCCCATTTCAGAGAAATGAGACAGCGACTGCCCGGCCAGCTCGCGACGGCGCAGAATAATCAAAACCCCCCGGACACTCAAGCGAATTTCACCAGTCATTCATCAATTACTAGTCACGTTCATCATTTTTGAGGGTTAACCCGTATTCGTAGAGTGTTTTTTTCTTAATGCCTGTAATCTTTGATGCCAGCTGGCTGGCCTGTTTCAGCGACAATTCTTCCAGCAAAATCACCATGAGATTCGCGCTATTTTCATCAATACCACCCTCCTTTGATGATTCAGCACCACGCACCAATACCACAAACTCGCCTTTTTTCTGATTAGCATCCGCTCTTAGCTGTGACAAACACTCCCCAACCTGTCCGGCAAGAACCGTCTCAAATGTCTTCGTCAACTCACGTGCAATAACGATATCGCGCTCAGCCCCCAGAACCTCCAACAGATCAGCCAGGCACTCCTCAATCCGGTGCGTTGATTCATAGAAGATCCAGGTATGCTCAAAACCGGACAACGCCAGCAACCGCTTTCGGCGCGCAACAGATTTTGCGGACAGAAACCCTTCAAAGAAGAACCGGTCAGAAGGCAGACCCGATACACTCAACGCAGTAATCAAGGCACAGGCTCCGGGCACCGGCACTACGCGATACCCAGCTTCACGCACTGTCGCCACCAGGAAGTACCCCGGATCAGAAATCAACGGCGTACCAGCATCCGATACCAGCGCCACCGACTCGCCGGCCGCCATTTTTGCAACAATCTGTGTACTGCGATCACGCTCATTATGCTCATGACAGGCCAGCAGGGGTTTTCGGATTCCCAGATGATTGAGCAACCGCGCCGTGTGCCGCGTATCCTCCGCCGCGATAACATCGACCGAACCCAGCACTTCGACAGCCCTAGCGGTAATATCCCCCAGATTACCAATGGGCGTAGATACTATGTACAGACAGGCTTCATTCATCGGGTTTACTCAAACTATTAACCGGGATCGCTAGAGATGCGTCCGGCACTTGGTTAAAATCCACGAAGGGTACAGGTGACAACGATAACCTGCCAACCCAAAAAATCGTGACGCGTTCAATCTGTCCATTTTTGCCAGAAGGTGGCCCATAAGTGAGTTTCATATCCCGGCCAGGATTATCCATTGGCGTACTTGCACTGACCCTGATACTGGCAGCCTGTTCAACCGCTCCTCGCCAGACGACTTATGATGGCACCATGCCGGACACCTCCCGCATGACGGTCGACGGCATGCTGTTAAAGGCCCAGAAATCGACTTATCCAGCCAAGGGGCAGCTCTTGCTTTTGGCTGCCGGCACACTACTGGATGAAGACAACCTCGAACGGGCAAGAAATACGCTTGACCGTATTGAACCCGGCCGCCTGGATGGCAACAACCGGAATAACTACAGTCTTCTGGAAGCGGATTACGCCGTCCTAACCCATGACAGCCGCTCAGCACTGGAATGGCTATCAACCATCAGCACCTATAACCTGAAGCGCGCCCAACGGATTAAATACCACCAGATCAAAGCCAGAGCTTTTGAACTGGAAGGCAATTTCAGCCAGAACATTGAACAACTGGGACAAGTCTTACAATACCTGCCCAAAGAAGATCACCCGGCACTGTACCAGACATTATGGAACAACCTGCTGATGCTGAATGAAAGTCAGCTGCTGGATCTCCTGATGGCAACACCTCCCGACACGCTCAAACCCTGGATTGAGCTCGCCGTAATCTACCGCACACCCGGCGAACTGGAAAACCAGCTGACCGAACTGCAGAGCTGGGAACAGCGCTGGCCTATCAGCGATGCAGTACGCCATTTACCGCAAAGTATTACTGACCTGAAAAATGCAAAACCTTATCAGCCCGAAAAAATCGCCCTGCTTTTGCCACTGAGCGGACCACTTGCTCAGGCTGGCGAAGCAGTCAGAGAAGGCTTCATGGCGGCTTACTATGAAGCTGCTAAAAAGAAACTTCACACCCCCGAAATACAATTCTACGACTCTGCCTCCGGCAACCCTGTAGAGCTGGCACAAAAAGCTGAAGATGACGGAGCTGGGCTAGTGATCGGCCCCCTAGGCCGTAACGCGGTAGAAAACGCAACATCCAATAGCCAACTGGCCATCCCACAACTGACTCTGAATTACGCTGATAACACACAAAGTCTTTCCCCAATCTACCAGATCGGTCTGGCCGCTGAAGACGAAGCCAGACAAGGTGCAGATAGAGCCTGGAAAGATGGCTTCCGACACCCTGTTATCCTGATCCCAGATAGTGACTGGGGTCAACGCGTTGCCAACGCCTTCAACCAGGAGTGGCAAGAACTGGGAGGCGAGGTGCTAACAACCGATCGCTATACCGGAAATGGCGATTTCAATCAGGCAGCATCCAAGCTGCTACTGGTCAACGAAAGCCAACAGCGAGCCAACAATCTTCGGCGCATTCTTGGCAAAAAATTGGATTTCACACCCCGCCGCCGCCAAGATGCCGATATGATTTTCATGGCCGCTACGGCAGCCAATGGACGACAGCTAAAACCTGCACTCGACTTCTACTTTGCCTATGACTTGCCGGTCTACACAACATCCGGCATCTACAGTGGACACCAGGATCCTGCCAAGGATCGCGACTTGAGCGGCATTCGCTTTCCTGTCATGCCCTGGTACCTTAACCGGGATTCCGCACTCAAAGACGTCATAACCCAGGAGTGGCCCTCAAGCACCGGGCAATACGGCAGCCTGTATGCACTGGGCGCAGACGTCTGGCGCCTGTACCCCAGAATGGATCAGATGAGTCGCTCAGCCGGTGCACAGATGTTCGGCGCCACCGGAACACTAAGCATCAACACCCAAGGCTACGTAGAACGACACCTGATCTGGCAGTATTTTGATAATGGCCGCCCCAGACCACTCACCCGGGAATACAGCGCGAGAAAGACACATGCCATACACGTCCTGGATAGCAACGATCAGGAACCCACAGGGTAACCGTGCCGAGCAGACTGCCCAGCGTTTCTTGGCGAAACAGGGATTAACCTTGGTCGCCAGGAATTACGCCTGGCGCGGTGGCGAACTAGATTTAGTCATGAAAGACAGCGAAACTCTGGTTTTCATTGAAGTTCGCTACCGGAGTCAGGATGAATTCGGTTGCTCCGCTGAAAGTATTACCTGGCAAAAACAACAGAAACTCATCAGAACAGCACAACATTTTCTTCAACAGCACAGACTGACTGACAAGTCAGCCTGTCGCTTTGATATAATCACCGCAAAACCTGATTCATCCCGTCAAGGGACACTGCAAATCGGGTGGATCAAAAACGCTTTCAGCGCCTGACAGGACTAACCCATGCTTGAACGCATCACCTCACACTTCTCCGACAGCATTGATGCCAAAATCCGTGCTGCGGAAACACTGCCACCGCTGATCGCCCAGGCTGCAGAACTGATCGTTAACGCCCTGATCAATGAAGGGAAAATCCTGACCTGTGGCAATGGTGGCTCCGCAGCCGATGCCCAGCACTTTTCCTCAGAATTGCTGAATCGTTTCGAGCGAGAACGCCCCTCACTGCCGGCCATTGCCTTGACGACAGACTCGTCAACCCTCACCTCCATCGCCAACGACTACAGCTATAACGAAGTTTTTGCCAAGCAGATACGCGCACTGGGTCAGGCAGGTGATGTACTTCTGGCCATCTCCACCAGCGGCAAATCACCAAATATCGTGCAGGCAGTACAGGCTGCCCATGACCGCGAAATGACCGTCATCGCATTAACCGGAAAAGATGGCGGCAACATGACCAGATTACTGCACCCTGAAGATATTGAAATTCGCGCTCCGAGCACCGTCACGGCACGTATTCAGGAGGTTCACCTGTTAGTTGTTCACTGCCTGTGCGACTTGATTGACGAATGCCTCTTTGGAGCCGTCGAATAAACTGCCGATTAAATAATCAACTAACTGCTTCACCCTGACGCGTCATCGTAAAAACACAAGGGATCCTGACCATGCAAAGAACAAGGGCTCGTGGATTGCGAGTTTTCACAATCTCTATTCTGCTGACCGCATTCCTGACAGGCTGCACCACCACGCTGACAGCAATCAATAGCGAGCCCATCCAACAGGATCCATCCTCACGCTCATGGGGCGCCTGGATTGACGATCAAACCATCGAAACCGTGGCCAGCGTTAACATCAAAAAAGCCGATCCCTCATTTGCCAACAGCCACATTGTCATAATCAGCCACAACGGCATTGTGCTTTTGGTAGGCCAAACGGGCTCAGCAGCCCTTAAGGAATTGGCAGGAAACACCGTCAGAAACGTACAAAAAGTTCGCAAAGTGTATAACGAACTTGAGATTTCCGGCCCAACCACCATGCTGGTCCGCTCAGGCGACAGCTGGATCACCTCGAAAATTAAGGCTCGTATGGTTGCTGAAAAAGACTTTCCTTCAGGCAATGTCAAAGTCATTACTGAAAACGGTACGGTATATCTGATGGGACTGGTGACACCGGAACAGGCAACCACAGCGGTCAACATCGTAAAACAGTCTTATGGCGTTCAAAAAATCGTGAAGGTTTTCGAATACATATAACCCTAAGCCTTTCCCATAAAAAAACCGCCCTTTCGGCGGTTTTTTTATGGGAAAATCATTATACCAATCGCCTTTTCTAACTACTGCATAAGTGCCCACTGGCGAGAGCATAAACTGAACAACCGTCCAGCCTCGCTACACAGTTTATTCCAGGCATTGCAGCAACAATCCACAATATCC
>MUIA01000401.1 GCA_002084115.1 Oceanospirillales bacterium LUC14_002_19_P2
TTAACGGGGTAATCAAACGCATTATCTATAAAGCGTGTGGGTACAATGACCTGGATTACCTTTATCTGAAAATAAGACAGGAGGCTCTGAAATGATCCGCCAACCTGGAAAAGGGCCCAAAATATTCACCACATGCCGTCATCAGTCCAACGGAGGTGGTGAGACATGCCAGGCCAATAGTCAGCGCCAGGATAATCATACCCCAGTCACCAAATACGGCTGTGATATAGAGATTCAGAATCCGCGCACCGTTTTCTGCACCAGCAGCAATCGCGTAACTGGTCGCACCAAAGTATGAAAGCACGATATAAACAACGGACAGACCCGCCGCAGCAATGATAGCGGCAATAATCGTATAACGGGTCAGATCCGCACGATCTTCCACCCCGCGCTGGCGCAGCGCAGTGATGATAACAATACCAAAGGCCAGTGACGCCAGGGTATCCATGGTCTGGTAACCCTGCTTGAAGCCATAAATGAAAGCAGGCTCTTCCAAGTGCATGCCGGCTTCAGCGACCACACCTTGCGGTGCAACAAAAACACCGATGGCAATGGCAACCAGAACCAACACCAGCAACGGAGTAATCAACTTACCCACCGTTTCAATCAGCCTACCTGGGAAAAGCGCCAACACCAGCGTCAGCAGGAAGAACCCAGCACTGTATAAGGCAAGGACACCAGTGCTCCCTTCACCAACAAACGGCAATACGCCCATTTCATAAGAGACAACCGCCGTCCGGGGTGCTGCAAAGAGAGGCCCGATCGCCAGATACAAAACGACGCCCGTCAACATGGCGGCCCATTTAGGGAGATCCTGGGTAAAACGATCCAGACCACCGCCCAGTTTTGCGGCAACCATCAGCCCCAGCAAAGGGAGCCCAACACCGGTTAACAGGAATCCAGCCGCCGCAGGGACAACAGCTTCACCGGCCAATTGGCCAAGAAAGGGAGGGAAAATCAGGTTACCTGCGCCCAGAAACAGCGCAAAGGTCATCAAGCCAACGGCCACTACATCAGTAGATTTCAAACGAATAGACAAAGACATACCCCTTTTCGTGGCATTACGGCAGCCCTTCGGCTGATGTCACAAGAGGGATGCAGACAGGTAAGAAAGCACGGGGTCGCCGGCTTGCTACTCCGAAAAAGGATGGTTTTACGGAGCGGTGATCGCTGCCCTTGTGAAGCGTTGATCATCCCTTGCATACCCAGAATGCCCTGTCCTGAAACTGGCTGGACTCAATTATGGCATTCAGCCAGCGGAACATGACAATTAAGCTTAAGCTATATATCCCACACTTTTCACCGCCACCTCAATTGCGGCTTATACCTATAATGGAGGCGAAACAGCTGCCTTAACCCTAACAGGAAAAACATCTAAAAATGGCGCCATACCTGCGACTGGCGCCCATTTTTTGATTAAGAAACCTGACTTTCTGCCATTTCCAGGGCTTCGCAGGCCTCCATCCACTCATCCTCCAACTGCTGCGATTGCTGTTTCAGCACAGTCTGACGCGCCAACAGAGTTTTCAATTTCTCCTTACCCTCTTCGGTATAGAGAGAGGAATCATGCAGAAACTGCTCAACCTCAGACAGTGATGCCTGACATTGCTCCAACGCCTGCTCCAGCTTTTCGACCCGCTGGCGGTAGGGACGCAGCTTTGCCCGCAAAGCAGCTTCAAGACGTTTTTGTTCTTTACGGTCACGAGCCGAAGAACCCGCAACAGAATCCGTCGCTACCTGATCGGAGGTGTCACGCAAACTGGCACTGCGACGCTGCTGGGCGAGCCAAGTGGCATAGGCGTCCAGATCGTCGTCAAACGGTTCCATTTTGCCGTCGCTGACCAGATACAGTTCATCGGTGGTATTGCGCAACAAATTCCGATCGTGAGAAATCAACACCATTGCGCCGGTATATCCCTGAAGGGCCATGGTCAGGGCATGCCGCATCTCAAGATCAAGATGGTTGGTTGGCTCATCCAGTAATAACAGGTTGGGTTTCTGCCACGCCACAATAGCCAGTGCCAGCCGCGCCTGCTCGCCACCGGAAAAGCCTTTAACCACTTCCAATGCCTTGTCGCCATGAAAACCAAAGCCACCCAGGAAATCCCGGATCTCCTGCTCCCGGGCAGTTTTGGTCAAACGCTGAATGTGCAACACCGGTGTGGCATCCAGATCCAGGCTTTCCAGTTGATGCTGGGCAAAGTAGCCAATTTTCAAGTGTTCGCCTTCAACACGATCACCCGCCAGTAACGGTAACTGATCGGCCAGCGTTTTCATCAGCGTGGATTTACCGGCACCATTCTGCCCCAACAGACCAATACAGCTGCCGGGATGCAGCCCCAGCGAAACATTTTTCAGTATTGGCGCCCCGGTATAACCCATTTCCCCTTTTCGGATCAGAAGCAACGGGTCAGAGAAACGCTCAGGTTCGGGCAGCGTAAATGTGAAGGGGGAATCCACATGGGCTGGCGCAATTTCTTCAAGACGGTCAAGAGCCTTTAAACGGCTCTGAGCCTGTTTCGCCTTGGTCGCCTTGGCGCGGAAACGGCGAATAAAGTCGTCCAGGTGGGCTTTCTGCTTCTGTTGTTTTTCATAGCTGGATTGCTGCAGCGCCAAACGCTCAGCCCGGGTACGTTCAAAGGCCGTGTAATTACCTAGGTACGTCGTCAATGTCTGCCGTTCAATATGGGCAATCTGGTCAACAACACCATCCAGAAAGTCGCGGTCATGGGATATCAGCAGCAGCATGCCCGGATATTGCTTCAACCAGCTTTCCAGCCAGATGATGGCATCCATATCCAGGTGGTTGGTCGGCTCATCCAGCAACAACAGGTCAGACGGACACATCAGCGTCTGCGCCAGGTTCAGGCGAACTCGCCACCCACCGGAAAACGAGCGGACACTGGACTGCATCTGATCCTGACTGAAACCTAATCCATGCAGCAGCTGCTCTGCGCGAGATTTGGCTGAATAGCCATTATGACTTTCCAGCGCGGCATGCTGGATGGCCAGGGCATTGTCATCGTGGCGGGCTTCCGCATCCGCAATCGCTTGCTGGATACGGCGCAGCTCGACATCGCCATCCAGGACATAGTCAACGGCAGGACGATCAAGCGCCAAAACTTCCTGGGCCATATGGGCGATCCGGAGATTTTTGGGAATACCCACATCGCCGGCATCTGCCGATATCTCCCCCCGGATCAAGGCAAAAAGCGTTGATTTCCCGCAGCCGTTGGCACCGGTCAAACCAATCTTCTGGCCCTGGTGGATAACGAAACAGGCCTCTTCCAGCAGGCGTTTTCCGCCCCGCATGAGGTTAATTTGCTGTAATCTGATCATGACGCGCATTCTATGTTAAGGCTGTCATGAAGAACATATCCGACCATCCCTTTTGGCATTACTCCGTACAGCTGTGGCCAACAGCGGGAGAAACCCTGTTAATGCTGCAGGATTCCTATCAACTGGATATCAACATGGTGCTATTTTGCTGCTGGTTGGCAAACGAAAAGCGAATCCTTCATTCATCGGATCAACTCGCGCATTACTGGCCTGAAATATCCCGCTGGCAGCGAGACGTGATTCACCCGCTACGAATCGTCAGGCAAAATATGAAAGTAATGATCAAACCTGATGTCGACCTTCAGGCGCTCTATTCCAAGTGTAAACAGGTTGAATTATATGCTGAGTGTATCCAGCAAAAACGACTCTTTGATTTGAAAAACCAGCTCTCAAGAAGCAGTGGCATACACAGTCATAAGCGATTGGAAGAGAATCTTCAGCAGTATTTGAATCTATACGGCGCCAATAAAAACGACTATCAGATGTTACAAACCCTGCTCGTGGGCTAAGTTACCCCTGATGGTTGGTTGACCTATACTCCCTGAACCATCCGGCTATCAGGGGATGACTGTTATGAATTCCAGGCTCTTTCAAAATTTCATTGATGCGATTTCGTTATTAAC
>MUIA01000006.1 GCA_002084115.1 Oceanospirillales bacterium LUC14_002_19_P2
AATATTCTCAAAACCTTCGGGTAACTGTGGTCGGCGAGACATCGTTTCAAAGAGAATTCGTTGATGATGCCTAAGGATAGCTGGCATCAGGCTTAGGACTTAGAAAATACGATTGGTATTAGAGGGTTGGAAATAAAAAAGCCTGCTGATGCAGGCTTTTTTTTATTGGCTGGCGAGTTATGCGCCCTTGAGTGCAAAGATGCCCGGGGCGTTGCGCCAGTAACCCTGGTAATCCATGCCATAGCCGAACAGGTAGCGGTCTTCGACATCCAGCCCAGTGTAGTCGCTCTTCATGTTTTCACGAGCCTTGCGGTCATGCAGTTTGTCGACCAGTACGGCGGTCAATACTTTCTCGACGCCTTGGGTTTTGCAGAAGTCAACGATAGCGGCGAGGGTGTGGCCTTCATCCAGAATGTCATCGACAATCAACACAGTCCGGCCTTTCATGTCCTGGGCAGGAGGGACTTTCCAGTCCAATTCGCCGCCACTGGTGGTGTTGCGGTACCGGGTCGCGTGCAGGTAAGACGATTCCAGCGGGAAGTTCAAACGGGTCAGTAGTTTCCCGGCGAACACCAGGCCGCCATTCATGACGGTGTAAACCAGTGGGTTGGTGCCGGCCAGTGTCTCGGTGATCTCGGCGGCAACGCGATCAATCGCGGCTTCCACCTGGGCTTCCGGGAACAGGCAGTCTGCTTCAGCATAGACCGTTTGAATGTGATCCAGGTCGACGGACATGGGAAAAAGAACCTCTATACCGTGTATCAGGCGGCAGCCGCCGCAGGAAAACAGGGAACGATACCGTTGAAGGTTCGGTCATGCAACTGTGGCAAAGGCATATCCTGACACTGAAAAAGTACGAAAATCACGACATTCCCTATGGATATTAGCAGTTTCACTGATCACTGAGAGTCGATAAAATTACCGGTTAACTCACGTCTGGTGAGCGCAGACACTTTCAGGGGTTAAGCATGCGTGTTCATGAAATAAACCATCCACTGGTACAGCACAAACTGGGTCTGATGCGGGTCGAAGGGATCAGCACCAAGGGCTTCAGAACACTGGCCAGCGAGGTCGGCACCCTGCTGACCTATGAGGCGACCAAGGATCTGGCGCTGGAAAATCACACCATCAACGGTTGGGCCGGTGACGTCACAGTACAGCGCCTCAAAGGTAAAAAAATCACCATCGTTCCGATTTTGCGTGCAGGACTGGGCATGCTGGATGGTGTGATGGAACTGATTCCCAGTGCCCGGATCAGTGTGGTCGGTCTCTACCGTGATGAAGAGACGCTCGAGCCGGTGCCCTATTTCCAGAAGCTGGCCAAAAACATGGATGAGCGCATGGCGCTGGTGGTTGATCCCATGCTGGCGACCGGTGGTTCCATGCTGGCAACTATCGACATGCTCAAGGCGGCAGGTTGTCAGAATATTCGGGTACTGGTGCTGGTGGCGGCACCGGAAAGTCTGAAGAAAGTGACCGATGCCCATCCGGATGTCGAGATCTTCACAGCATCTATTGATGAAGGCCTGAACGACAAGGGTTACATCATGCCGGGTCTGGGCGATGCCGGTGACAAGATTTTCGGAACCACCTGATCATTGTTAGAGTGCAAGGGCGCTGCTGACAGTGGCAGTGCCTGATAATCCTTATAACTCAAGTTACGCACAAGACTGAAAATACGGCATTATTGCCGGTATGAAACACGATCTGATTGAGCTGTACTCTGACTACCTTCTGTCCTCTTTTGGCAAAACAACCGCAACCGG
>MUIA01000402.1 GCA_002084115.1 Oceanospirillales bacterium LUC14_002_19_P2
ACAGTTAATAACGAAATCGCATCAATGAAATTTTGAAAGAGCCTGAAATTCATAACAGTCATCCCCTGATAGCCGGATGGTTCAGGGAGTATAGGTCTACCAACCATCAGGGGTAACTTAGCCGAGGTTATGCATTTATGATACGAATTCAGGCCCAATAAAAAACAGGCAATACATGATTATGTATTGCCTGTTTTTGAGAGAGCTACCAATCAGCTGAAGTCTGTCAGCAGCTCATCCGCAACCGCCAGCACATTATCCAGCGTGAAGCCAAACTCACGGAACAGATCTTCTGCCGGGGCAGATTCACCGAAGGAGGTCATGCCTACGATGCGTCCGTCCATACCGACGTACTTGTACCAGAAGTCAGCGGAAGCCGCTTCAATAGCGATACGGGCAGGGACTTCCAGTGGCAGCACCTGCATACGGTACTCGATATCCTGTGCGTCAAACGCTTCTGTTGACGGCATGGAGACCAGGCGCACCTTGCGACCTTGGCCAGTCAACGCATCATACGCTTTGGCTGCCAGCTCAACTTCGGAACCGGTGGCAATCAGGATCAGTTCAGGCAGGCCATCGCAGTCTTTCAGGATGTAACCACCACGCTCAACATCAGCCAACTGGGCATCGGTGCGCTCCATGGCCGGCAGTCCCTGGCGAGAGAAGACCAGCGCCGTCGGGCCATCCTTACGCTCAATCGCGGATTTCCAGGCAACTGCAGACTCAATGGTGTCGCAGGGGCGCCAGGTGCGCATGTTCGGGGTCAGACGCAGGCTGGCCAGCTGTTCTACCGGCTGATGGGTAGGACCATCTTCACCCAGACCGATGGAGTCGTGGGTATATACGAAGATGGAACGCTGCTTCATCAGCGCCGCCATACGCACCGCGTTACGGGCATATTCCATGAACACCATGAAGGTCGCGCCGTAAGGTATAAAGCCACCGTGCAGGGCGATACCGTTCATCATGGCGCTCATGCCAAATTCACGGACACCGTAGAAAAGGTAGTTGCCGCTGGCGTCTTGACGGGTCACACCCTTGGAATCGCTCCACAGGGTCAGGTTAGAACCGGCGAGGTCAGCGGAGCCACCCAGCAGTTCCGGCAGTTCCGGACCAAACGCATTCAGAGCATTCTGGGAAGCTTTGCGGCTGGCAATCTTTTCGCCTTTGGCCTGACACTCACGGATATATTCGGCCGCTTTTTCAGCGAAATCTGCAGGCAGGTCGCCGGCAATGCGTCGCTGGTATTCCGCTGCCAGTTCAGGATATTCAGCCTGGTAAGCGGCAAACTGTTCATTCCACGCCGATTCGGCAGCAGCACCTTTCTCACGTGCGTTCCAGTCTCCATAAATAGCATCAGGAATTTCAAACGGGCCATAGTTCCAGCCCAGGCGCTCACGGGTCAGCGCCACTTCATCGTCGCCCAGCGGGGCGCCGTGGCAGGCTTCCTTACCTTCTTTATTCGGGGAACCAAAACCGATGATGGTCTTGCAGCAGATCAGGGTCGGCTTGTCGAGGTTGCTACGCGCCTGCTCCACGGCAGCGCTGATCGCGCTCGGGTTGTGGCCGTCCACACCGGCAATGACTTCCCAGCCATAGGCCTCAAAGCGCTTCGGCGTATCATCGGTGCACCAGCCTTCGACTTCGCCGTCGATGGAAATGCCGTTGTCATCATAGAACGCGATCAGCTTACCCAAGCCCAAGGTACCGGCCAAAGAGCATACTTCGTGGGAAATACCCTCCATCATGCAGCCATCACCGAGGAACGCGTAGGTAAAGTGATCAACAATCTCGTGACCGGGACGATTGAACTGCGCTGCCAGCACCTTCTCGGCAGTCGCCATACCGACAGCATTGGCAATACCCTGACCCAGCGGACCGGTGGTGGTTTCAATACCCGGGGCATAGCCGTGTTCAGGGTGACCGGCAGTCTTGGCGTGCAGCTGGCGGAAGTTCTTCAGATCATCGATGGTCAGGTCATAACCGGAGAGGTGGAGCAGGGAGTAGAGCAGCATGGAACCGTGGCCGTTGGACAGGACAAAACGGTCACGATCGGCCCAGTCCGGATTGGCCGGGTTATGGTTCAGGTAATCACACCACAGGACTTCGGCGATATCCGCCATCCCCATGGGTGCACCCGGATGGCCTGATTTAGCTTTCTGAACCGCATCCATGCTCAGGGCGCGGATGGCGTTGGCGCGGTCTTGACGGGTTGTCATTGCGAGTTGGCTCCGATTGAAGACTCTCCGGCGACTGGATAGAACGCCAGGGCGAAAAAAGAGCGCTATTGTATAGCCTGCACGGCCAAACGTGAACAAACCGACGGAAAGCCGACGAATCAGCCTCATAAACTACGCCCAAGAAGCCGAAAATACAGTGCTCCGCCGAACACATGCCTCTACCAACTAAACTTGGTTTAGTGAATGTTCTCAGTCAAGGCGGTCAGGGACGATGTGGTATTCAGCGGTTAGATGGTCATCATTTGCGGTTTTCACCGCATTTCTCGGTTTACTTTCCTTTTCTTACAGTGCCGTTTCAGCGCCAGCACCTCGTGATGCACTGAAGCACGACCTCAAGACCTCCCTGGCCAAATCCCTGTACCGTCAGACTTATCTGAGCGAACAGTTCCACTTTTACTTCAAGGACAAGCAGGTCAAATTGAGTCAGGGCCTCACCGACTATTACCGCGAAAGCATGGGCGCCAAAGCCAATGATGAGGAATTGGAGCGGCTCCTGCAGGCGCTGGATCGTATGATCCGCGATAAGATCACGCTGGAGCGCTATGAACAGGCAATTGTCGCATCATTGACCAGCCATCTTTCCATGAAGGAACTGGAAACCCTGCATCGCTGGATGGCGGAGCCCATGGCGGAAGCTATGGCGAAAGAGCAACAGCACATCATGTCAGAAGCCGGACAGGTGGAAATGGGGGCGTTTTACCAGCAATTATCCCGCATCCCGCTGGATAAGCATCGGATGGAGCAGGTGCAAATTGTTGTCCAGTCGCTCCACCTGGATGACCTTCAGGCCCAGTTCCTGACCGATGATATCCTGAGCAATATCCGGATGATCAATGAGGTATTACCGGCCAGCTTTGACCAGAAAAAAATCCCGGCTCCAGCCAGACAGGAACTGCTCAGTCACTTCCGGCGCCAGGTACACAACATGAACATTGCCGCTACGCTGTTTCTGCTAAGAAAACTGTCGGAAGACGATGTTGACCGCTACATAGTGCTACTCCGTCAGTCTGACGCCATGACCAGGTACCACGAAGCCGTCAGCAAGGCGATTCTGAGCCTTTCCAGAGATCAATGATCAGGTTTTCACCGCCGGAGATTCGCTACCTTTCTGGAACAGGCGATTGAGCCACGTTGGATTCAGATCTGAGAACTGAAGTGACAGGATGATATGGGTATACGCCACCCAATACAGTGGAATCGTATCGCCAAATATCCACTGCTTTGGGTCAATGCCATCCCACCGGGGTTAAACACTATAAATCGAATAAAAACACAGATAACAGCCAGTGATTAAGCTTACCCATAGAATATTCAAACCATAGTAGCCCCGCCTCTCTTGCTTGCTCATGAGAGATAAGGGCAGGAAAAACCAGAACACAAAATGATACACCAGCAAGGCATAGGCAAAGACCATAATCTCTGAAAGAAATACCACGAGCAAAAAGACCTGCAGGCATTCAAAGCTGATAATCCCCAGTGCGTTTTGGCGCTTCTTCACCCTAATGAGATAGACCATGTACAACACAAGATCAGCACCAAAGATCAGCAGAGATAGATCAAGCTCAGCCCCAAGAAACGGTGCACAAACACTCACATTCGGCTAAGTTACCCCTTGTGGTTGGTAGCACCAATGTCCAATGATTTTCTCGAACATGCGTGCAGTCGTCAGCCTATGACGCTCTGTTAGAGCGCGCCGCCAAGCGAGGTAATGAGTCA
>MUIA01000270.1 GCA_002084115.1 Oceanospirillales bacterium LUC14_002_19_P2
TAGACAAACCGGTTGCGGTTGTTTTGCCAAAAGAGGACAGAAGGTAGTCAGAGTACAGCTCAATCAGATCGTGTTTCATACCGGCAATAATGCCGTATTTTCAGTCTTGTGCGTAACTTGACTGTATTCATTAAAAATACCTTCATGCCATCCTTGGAGAAAGGGTTTCAATCATTGAGGATTCAATGGTTGAGCTACTATGGCTTTCCCTGTAAAAAATGTAATGTCATATGAATGATAAACAGCATGTTCAGCGCTAGATAAAAGAAGCGTTCTTTATGAATGTGCTGCTGTTGTATGTGACAAAGAATAACAAGCTATCTTGCAGCCACTCACTATGAAGAGTGGTTGAAATCGGCGTGAATGGATTCCCCGAATATGGCAAAAAAAGAGAGTGAATCGACAGCTGATAGTAGCCCGCATGGCTGGTTCTGGCAGGTCCTCCTACCTTATTGGCGTGTTTATCGTGATGTTTTGGCAGCCAGTTTTCTGGTCAATCTGCTAGCCCTGGTTTCACCACTTTTTGTCATGAATGTTTATGACAGGGTTGTGCCCAATCAGGCGTTTGAAACCCTGTGGATGTTGTCGACCGGTGTTTTAGTTGCGTTTCTTTTTGAGAGTGTGATTCGTTTCATTCGTACCCGCTACATTGATTTGGCAGGACGGCAGATTGATCTCACGCTGTCATCCCGCCTGATTGATCGATTGCTGGGCTTGAAGTTGAGTTCCCGCCCTTACAGTGCCGGTTATTTAATGAATCGTCTGGCGGAATTTGACAGCATTCGTACATTTATTACCTCCGCCACCGTGATGGCGTTTATTGATTTACCGTTTGTCGTCTTGTTTCTCGGGTTGGTTGTTTGGCTGGGTGGTTGGCTGGTAGCGATACCGTTACTCTGTATTAGTGTTTCTCTCGGCATTGCCTGGTCATTGAACCGGCCTTTGCAACGCGTCATTGCGCAGCAGCAGGATATGTCCGCACAGCGCCAGAACCTTCTGATGGAGTTCTTGCTGGGGTTGGTGTCGGTGAAAACCTGTAATGTGGAGCGCCAGCATCAGCAGCGCTGGAGTGGGTTGAACCAGAAGGTGGCTGATGCATCCCTGAGAATACGGCAGTTACAGACTATATCCACACAAACGGCAACGTTTCTGTTGCAGATGAATACGCTTGTCATGGTTATTGCTGGTGTTTACCTGATCAGCGCCGGGAGTCTGTCTATGGGCGGGCTGATTGCGATGATGATGATTTCCAGTCGTTGCGCAGCACCTGTCTCCCAGGTCATCGGCTTATTGAATCAGTATGAAAAAACGATTCAGGCACTGACGCATACCGGGGAAGTGATGCATTTTCCCCAGGAATATCCGACAGATCGCCAGCTCTTACGACCATCATCATTTAGTGGTAGCTGGCATATCAACCATCTGTCGTTCGCATATCCCAAGAGGCCTGATTTATTGCGTGATATTACCCTCACAATTCCTACTGGAACCAAGCTGGCCATTCTTGGCCGGATGGGCTCAGGAAAAAGCACGTTGCTGCAGTTGTTGATGGGGTTATGGGAACCTTCGAAAGGTCATATTGCGGTGGATGGCATTGATATCCGGCAATTGGATCCTGCCTGGTTGCGCCGACAGGTAGGGTATGTCGGGCAACAAGCTGAACTGTTCAATGGTACGTTACGCGATAACATTACCATGCACCGGCCAGACATTAGTGATAGTGACATTCTGGAAGCCCTGAACAAGGTTGGTTTGATGGCGATGGTGCAATCCGGCAGTGGAGGGCTGGATTTTCAGGTGGGAGAAGGTGGACGCCATCTGTCAGGTGGTCAGACGCATGCTGTCGGGCTGGCCAGAGCGCTAGTGACGCGTCCCAGAGCTTTGATTCTGGATGAGCCGACCAGCGCCATGGATGTGCAGTCTGAAGCACATTTTCGTCAGGTTCTGATGCAGCTGGATGGAGTGACACTGTTTCTGGTTACCCATAAGGCCAGTCTGTTGGATTGTATGGATCGCATCATTGTACTTGAGGAGGGTACAGTCCGTGTGAATGATGAGGCGCATACAATTCTGGCAGGTCAGATGAATCCGAAAGCTGAAACAACGGAGAGTGTCTGATATGCAGCGATGGGTTTCAGGGAATTCTACTGGTGAGAGGCAGCTGTCGCATTGGCAGAAACCCAGTCAAGCTGAGGTGCAGCTGATAACCCGAGGCAGTCGGCCGCTGCTGATCAGTATAGGGTTGTTTATCGTTTCTTTTATTGCCTGGGCCGCTTGGTGTGAAGTGGATGAAGTGACCCGTGGGGAAGGTAAAGTTATTCCGTCCAGTCAGGTGCAGGCTGTCCAGAATATGGAGGGCGGCATTGTTAAGAAAATACTGGTGAAGGAGGGGGATCTGGTTGAGCAGGGGCAGGTGCTCATGCTCATGGATGACACCCGTTTTGCTGCCAATCATCAGGGACAGTTGGCAAGCCAGTACGCGCTTATGGCGCGTAAGGTCCGACTGCAGGCTGAGGTCGCAGGCGGTCACCCTGTTATGCCTGCGTCGCTAAAAGAGCTGGTGCCTGAATTAGCGGAAAGCGAATTGGAACTGTACCAGTTTAGACGTCAGGAGCTTGCCAGTTCTCTTGGTATTTATCAGCAACAATTGATTCAGCAGGAAAAGCAACAGGCGGAAACCCGTGCTGAAATTGCTATGTTGGAGAAGCGTCATGCTTTATTGGGTGAAGAACTGGGGTTATCTCAGGATCTGGCAATAGAGGGCGCAGTCTCCCGGGTTGAGGTTCTGAGACTGGAGCGGCAGGTCAGTGATACGCGCGGAGAGCAGCGCATTGCTGAAGAAAATCTTGCCCGTATTCTGGCCGAGCAGACCGAAACGCAGCAGCGTATTCGTGAAGCAGAACTGGTTTTTATGAATAAGGCTCGCACAGAACTGAACGAAACGCTCGCACTGCTGCATGAGTTATCAGCCAAGGAAACAGCGACCAGCGACCAAGTTGAGCGCACTCAGGTACGCGCACCGATGAAAGGCGTGGTGAAGCAAATACAAGTCAATACAGAAGGTGGTGTTGTTCAACCCGGTATGAAAATGATGGAGGTGATTCCGGTTGATGACACGCTTGAAGTCGAAGTCAAAATCAGGCCTCAGGATATTGCATTCCTGCATCCGGGGCAGAAGGCAACCATTCGTTTTACTGCTTACGATTTTACTGTTCACGGAGGAATTGCAGGTGTTCTGACGCATCTGAGTGCGGATACCATTATTGATGAACACAATGAACATTATTATTTGGCACGCATAAGAACTGATCAGAATTTTCTGGGGGATGCCGATAATCACAAGCCTTTGATTCCTGGCATGGTGGCTAATGTGGATATTTTGACCGGTAAGAAAACCTTGATAACTTACCTGCTCAAACCGGTACTACACGCTAAGCAGCTGGCGTTCACAGAACGTTAAATGACACAGGTTATGTCGTTTGTTTTCGTAGTTGGTAATCATTCACACGTGTTTCTGGTAGATGCCAGGTGGCAATGATTCCAATCACTGCACTGACTAACATCATCACCAGAAAACCGAAGGGTTTTCCATCAACGCTGAGTATTTCCAGAATATACGGCGTACTTCCTGCAATCAGGCAGATACTGATGTTCATGGAAACGGCGAGTCCGGTATAGCGGACATTGGTCTTGAACAGGTTGGCCAGAGTCACCAGACCGTTACCACAGGCGAGTGCGGTCGGCAGTAGTGTTAGCAGGCCAACCGCGAATAACTGGTGATCTGACAATAGGAAAAATATGGGCCAGACGACGAGCAGGTAAAGGATATTACTGACTCAAGTTACGCACAAGACTGAAAATACGGCATTATTGCCGGTATGAAACACGATCTGATTGAGCTGTACTCTGACTACCTTCTGTCCTCTTTTGGCAAAACAACCGCAACCGGT
>MUIA01000276.1 GCA_002084115.1 Oceanospirillales bacterium LUC14_002_19_P2
ACCGGTTGCGGTTGTTTTGCCAAAAGAGGACAGAAGGTAGTCAGAGTACAGCTCAATCAGATCGTGTTTCATACCGGCAATAATGCCGTATTTTCAGTCTTGTGCGTAACTTGAGTGATTAATTCTCAGTAAACCCAGCTGAGCCATACCCTACTCCCTGAGGCCATTGATCGCATAAGATTACCGCCAGACAGACAATCCGACCTTTATACATAGGTCTCTACGACTAATGGCGCATGGGTATGAGGCAGCTATTGGAATGACAGATAACGCCTCTTTCCATATGGCAAAGGGGCGTTATCAAAAGAAATGACAAAAAATCATTGTCTAGAGCAAAGTCTTTTCAGTTAAAACGGCCACCGGCAGGTGTCACCCGCATGATTTCTTCAATCGTAGTCATACCAGCAGCTACCTTGTGTGCACCACTGATTCTCAGGGTTCGCATACCCTCTACAATAGCCTGCCGCCGTATGGCATCAATATCGCAGCCGGCATCCACCTTCTCACTGAGTCCATGACTCAACAGCATGATTTCATACAAGCCTGCACGACCACGGTAGCCCGTATTACGGCATTTCAGACAGCCTACCGGCACATTACAGCAATCAGGAACGGGCGCCTTGAAGGGGTGCGTCAACTCCCGCCACCCCGGCTTGTCCACAGCGGCTGTCTGCTTACAATCCGGACACAGCGTCCTGACCAGACGCTGTGCCATCACCCCTAAAACTTGTCGAGCGGATCAGATAACCTGGCACTCCCAGCTCCAGCAACCGGGTAATCGCAGACGGTGCATCATTGGTATGTAAGGTGGACAATACAAGGTGTCCGGTCAGTGCCGCCTGAATCGCCATTTCTGCGGTTTCCAGATCACGGATCTCGCCCACCATGACAATATCTGGATCTTGACGTAACAGAGCCCGCACGCCACTGGCAAAACTGAGCCCGATGCCATGCTGAACCTGCATCTGGTTGAACCGGGGCTCCACCATTTCGATGGGATCTTCAATAGTGCAGACATTCACTTCAGGTGTCGCCAGTTCCCGCAGTGTTGAATAGAGTGTGGTCGTCTTTCCCGACCCTGTTGGGCCTGTCACCAGAATAATGCCATTGGGCTGGCGCACCATTTTATGCCAGCGCTTTTCATCATCCCGGGAAAAACCCAGCGAACGAAAGCTCTTGAGCAGGACATCCGGATCAAAGATCCGCATAACCAGCTTTTCACCAAATACCGTCGGCAATGTCGAGAGTCGCAGCTCCACTTCATTACCATCCCGCCCCTTGGTTTTGATCCGGCCATCCTGAGGTTTGCGCTTTTCTGCCACATCCATACGCCCAAGAATCTTAAAGCGATTAGTGACCGCTCCCACGATCTCTGAGGGCAGGTCATATACCTGGTGCAGAATGCCATCAATTCGTAACCGGATATTGCTCATCTCTTTGCGGGGTTCAATATGAATATCACTGGCTCGCTGATCAAATGCATATTGCAACAACCAGTCGACTACGCGAATCACATGCTGATCATTCGCTTCCGGGTTACGGATATTGCCAAGCTCCAGCAACTGCTCAAAGGACGTGGCCACCGCGCTATTGCCATGCTTCGATGCACGGTTGACTGAGTCCGCCAGGCTATAGAATTCAGCGGAATAACGCCGTATATCGGCCGGATTACTGACCACACGCTTGATTTTTTTCCTGTTGGTATGCCGAACCGTTTCCTCCCACCCCGTATTAAACGGCTGGGCACTGGCAATCACCAACGCGTCTTCACTGACCTCTACCGCCAGAATCTGGTGTCGCTGAGCATAGGCCGCTGACATGATGGGAGTAATGGCAGCAGGATCAATCTTCAAGGGGTCGATAGGATAGTATGGCTGGTTTGCCTGGAGGGCCAGCCAGCGCATCATGGTGTCGATATCCAGCGTCTGCCCTGAATGCTGTTTATTTTCAAGTTCCAGATCAGCAAGATACTCTACTGGATGCAACCGAGCCTGCTCGGCATCACGTCGACGATCAAGCACTTCAGCTTTCTGGGACTGATCCAGCAATCCTGACTCACAGAGTTCCGTCACGACTGTGGCCAGATCAAGCACCCTGTTATCCTGTGACACCTCTTCAGGGTTGACCAGCAATTCCCGCTTTATGATCAACTCCGATGACGGCAGTTGCTCTGTCGCTTCCAGCTGACTGACAGGCACCTTCTTTGCTGTTTCCATGGTTGGCGTACCAGATACTTATTTTTGGAATGCGCTCATGACTGCAACCTTCATCCTTTACCCCCGGATGATTGAAGCGCCATCCTGTAATGATTTGTCTGAAGGCATACTAACATCCCGTCAGGGATTCACGACAGACTCATCAATCTGGCAGAGAAATGGTGTGGGGGCTCAAATCACGAACACGCAAGGGAGAAGGTTGCAAAGAGGCCAGATGCCCAGCCACAGAATGCTTATTCAGGTCACGACGTGCAGCAGCCTGGTCAGGAAATAAGCCTGAGACAATGACATATTCCTTTCCATCGCGTCCATCCAGTGCCAATAACATCGCTTCATCAATGTGATCAACGGCATGACGCATTCTTTTCGCTTCTGCACGGTTATTACCGACATACCAGAGGATCGTAAACGCCTCTTCGCGCTGGAGCATCATAATCAAACGACGGACATCAGGTGTTGTAGAAAACATCGAGTGCGACATCGATGTTTTTTCAGACGGTGCAACTTGAGCTAAAGGGCTTACCCGTTTTTGCAATGCACTCAGGGTATTCGGGATTGATGATCGTCTTGACGCAATGGCGTCCAGCGGCACAGTGAAATCACTCTCTGAACTTGTACGACATAGCCAGTCACCATCACTGAACGCCCGACACTCCCAGTCTGCAGTATAAGCTGCATGGCTGTTCAGCGGACGTTCTGTCGCTGACACTGCGGCAGATAAAATCACTAACGCTCCCAGAACTACCTGTCTGCCAATATTATGTCCGTGCATCATCCCTGCGCCTGTTCCCTGACATTGCTATTCGGTATCAATCGACACGTAATCCGTTGTGCCATACCGTTCATACTAGCAGTCAATCTTCGACCGGTACTACCTGAGAGTAACTCGCCGCAAATACACAACAACGGCCAACTATTAGACAGCTGCCTGATGATTGAGAAGCTTATAGCCACGCTCAGCCTTGCTGACGTCACACGGTGTTAGTGAAACAGACAAACGTAACTGCTCCGCGATTTCATGCAGCGCATCTTTAGCACCGGAAATCAATTCAATCTCAACTTCGGATATCACTTCACGCTGTCGTCCAGCACGGATTTCTCCCAAATCCAGCGCCAGTTCGACACAGGCCCGGTGCTCACCCGCCCAGTTCAGCGTGAAGGCCGTCCGCTGAAAGTCTGTCGTGAAAACCGGCTTCAGTGCAGACTGATCTACATCCGACAAGCTGTCAGGCCAGACCCCGTTGAGTACTGCCGTATCGAGCTGACCAGTCTCCAGGGGCCATTCCCATTCCCCTCGCTGGCTCAACCCGTTCCGACTTTGTCCACGGGTTTTCAGGGTTTGGATAAATCGCCCCTGCTTTTCGCGGATACGGAGCGCGACCCGAGCCTGGTGTAGCCGTTGGTCGGATGTATCGAAATAGGTATTTTGCAGCTGAAACGTACGCTGATCCGCGCAAGGGGTACCATTCAGCAGGGAGTCAGATAACAGCTGACTGTGTGCTTCAGGGGCAATCAGCAGCTTGAGTTCGGTTTCTTTGGACATAGGCGTTTCTGACAGGCTATTCCCGAAATAGGGACCGTCTATTCTAGCGTGCTCACTCCATAGATAAAATCAGGTGCTTTTACAGGTTGGCGGATGAAAAGTGAGGGATTGCAACAGAAATAGCCTTTAGAAGACGATTGATTTGTATAGATCAAAACTTCTGAAGGATCAGACATGTCGGCAACCCC
>MUIA01000005.1 GCA_002084115.1 Oceanospirillales bacterium LUC14_002_19_P2
GTGATAACGCAGGGCGTTGTAGATGGCGATACCATCAAAGACGCTGCCGCCGGGACTGTTGATACGTACCGTAATGTCATTACTGTCGATAGTTTTCAGGCTATCGACCAGCTGCCGGGCAGACAGCCCCGCCCAGTCACCAATCACGTCATAGATCATCAGCTCGGCGGCGCCGGACTGGTTTTTAAGGGTATACCATGGCTTATTGGTTCTACTCATCGGCGGGTTCTTCCTTGAGTGATTCGGATGATGATCGTTCAGGCTGCGTAGTTTCTGGTTGCCGGGCATCGCTGTCGTATTGCAACTCCAGCTCATCCGCACGACGGTTGTCTGCGGCAATTTCCGCATCGACCTGTTCGCTGTCATACCCCTGCTCGGAGACCACTTCCGAGCGGGATTTGAAGCCATTGCGGACCGCCAGCGCCTGAGCCTGCATATCCTGCACCGGATGGATGTAGGCCCAGCCATGGGGAATCCATTTCACCCGGCGGTAGTCGTTGGGTTGCTTGTGATAATTCGGGGCGTTAATAGCGCCAGAGAGAACCGCCAGCTCCAGCCAGCGATTCCAGACCGGTCGACACAGCTGGAACACCAGCTGATTGTGTTGCAGCTGCTGGATACGGCGACGGAACTCATTCAGCACCACGCGAAGTGCCCGATCGCTGACGCCTTTCATATCGCCAGAGAGGAGTTCATAGGGCAGCCCCATGCCGGCTGATACCGCCATCAGTTGCTGCCGGATAAAATCCGGATAATCACTGGCCACCCCCGGCGGTGTGTTAAAGACAATCTCCTCTCCCGGTGAAAGTTCCTGCATGGTGCCCGGTTCCATTCCCACCATGGGCACACCCTGCAGATCGTAAACAATGGGACGTCCGGTTAGAGGATCCACCCGCTCCTGTTCTGGCGCCGGTTTGGTGATAAAACCTGTAAACAGGTTAGCGATCTCCTGTCTGAGCAGGGTGGCATCATCAAACTTGTCCAGATGGTGCATCCGCAACAGCACCTGGGTCAGCACCGGCTGGCCCCGTAGCTGTCCTGGCCTTAACGGCTCATAGAGATGCAGCACCTCTTCTGCCGGAATCCGACGGAGATTCGCTGTATCAAGAATGGTGTAATCGTGGGGATGGGCCTTGTGCATCCAGTAGGCCACCCGGCGTCCCAGTGTATCCAGCTCAATACCCGCCCTGATGGCGTGGCCATTTTTCAGGTCATCGTTGTAATCCCAGGGAACAAACTCCGCTTCCACCAGTTGCAGCTGTAGCGGCACCGAAAGACCATCTTCAGGGCGTCGAGGCCGGAGGCGGATAAAACACTCACCGGCTTCGAGCATGGCTCTGGCTGCAAGGCTTTGCTGACCATAGAAATCCAGTTGCCCATCAGCATCGGACTCATCGGTCCAGTCCAGAAACAGCTGCTGTAAATCTCTTCGAACACTGTCGTCAGCGGCCTCTGACTTGGGTTTAATGCCAGTACCAACAATATTCGATACCAGTTTATCTAACCCACTCGATGCCCAGGGATCGTTGCGGATAGCCGCCCGACTGCGATTAATCAGGGTACCTAGGTTCCCGGTCAGGGCATTATTGGGACCGGATTGCGGTGCACTCCATCCCTGGCTGCGACGGCCACGACCTGCCGAGGTGTAAGTCTGGTTATGGATTCCATTTAACAACCAACCGACCACCCGCTGTCGCAATCCCATCAAAGGCCCCGGGTACTGTAAATGCCATACTGCTTCGGTCGTTTGGTTTGCTT
>MUIA01000324.1 GCA_002084115.1 Oceanospirillales bacterium LUC14_002_19_P2
AGCATATCGTAGACTGTTGCTGTGATGCTTGGAATAAATTGTGTGGAGAGGCTGGACGGTTGTTCAGCTTATGCTCTCGCCAGTGGGCTGTTATACAGTAGTTAGAAAAGACGATTGGTATAATATCTGTTTTCAGTTGTTCGATGGTGTGCTTCAGGGCGTTCTGTTTTTCTTCTGCCAGCTGCAGCAGCCTTTCAGGGTCTTCCGCCCGAAACACCCGGCGCTTACCTTTCGGGAAATAACTGACAATCCCCCGGGAGGCAAGGCGTTTCAGGGTTTCATAGGTGGTGCCGCGGTTGACGCCGGTCTGCGCGGCAATATCCCGGATGGAGGCCGGTCCCAAGCGGAACAGCGTCATGTAGATGCTGATCTCACGGTCATCCAGATCAAGCTGTTTGAGGGTATCGAGATTCATTTGTCAAAAAATGTATGACAAAACCTATTGTGTCGAAGCTAAAACGGCATAACATGGCATTAAGCTAGTATTACTGTCAATGAAACATTGACAGAATGATTGAATTTCAGGGGTCTGCCTGCGTGGCGGGCTCTTTGCTGTGGTACAGCACCTGTGCGTCCAGTGGTTTCCGCTAAGCGTTGTCCGGGCTGGCTGGATGCCATCACCGGATTATGTGAATTGTCATGAAAATCGAAACCATTATTCTGGCCGCCGGCCAGGGCAGCCGGATGAAATCCGCCTTGCCCAAAGTGCTTCATCCCATTGCGGGTCGACCCATGCTGGAGCATGTCATTTTGTCTGCCCAGACACTGCAGGCGAAGAAGACAGATGCTGAGGGTGGTCTGCATGTGGTGATTGGTCACGGGGCCGATCAGGTACGCGAACGGCTGGGTAACTATGCCGTTAACTGGGTGGAACAGACAGAACAGCTGGGCACTGGCCATGCGGTCATGCAGGCGGCGCCGGCCTGTGGTGAAGCAGATATTGTGCTGGTGTTGTACGGCGATGTGCCCCTGATCCAGTCCACGACGCTGGAATCCCTGGCGGCGGCGTGCAACGGTGAACGTCTTGCGCTACTGACCATCAATTTGCCTAACCCCAGTGGTTATGGCCGGATCGTGCGGGATGCAACAGGCGCGATCCAGGCCATTGTGGAAGATAAGGATGCCTCGCCGGAGCAGCACGCCATCACGGAAATCAATACCGGCATCATGGCGATTCCCGGCAAACGTTTGAACACCTGGCTGGATAAGCTCTCCTGTGAAAACGCCCAGGGCGAATATTACCTGACCGACATCGTTGCCATGGCGGTAGCAGAAGGAACCGCCGTTGTGCATGCCCAGCCGCAGAGCGCGACCGAGGTGCAGGGTGTGAATAACCGTGCCCAGCAGGCCACGCTGGAGCGTCAGTTGCAGCACCAGCAGGCGGAAAAACTGATGGCGGATGGGGTCACCCTGCTCGACCCAAGTCGTCTGGATATCCGTGGCACCCTTCAGGCAGGCAATGATGTCGTGATCGACATTAACTGTGTATTTGAAGGCGCTGTCGTGCTGGAAGATGGCGTGGAAATCGGCCCGGGTTGTGTAATCAGTAATGCAATGATCGGCGCGGGTACCCGTATCAAGGCTAACAGCATTGTTGAAGAGTCTGTGGTGGTATCTAATTGTGATATCGGACCGTTTGCCCGTCTCCGCCCCGGCACCCATCTTGAGGATAGCGCCAAGGTTGGCAACTTTGTTGAAACCAAGAAGACGGTGATTGGCGCTGGTAGCAAAGTGAACCATCTGAGCTATGTTGGTGATGCGGACGTCGGTGCGGGCGTAAATGTTGGTGCGGGCACCATTACCTGCAATTACGACGGGGTGAACAAATTCCGCACGGTGATTGGTGATGGTGCCTTTATTGGTTCCAACTCTTCGCTGGTGGCGCCGGTCACTGTGGGTGAAGGCGCAACAGTCGGTGCCGGTTCCACCATTACCCGAGATATTCCGGAGCAAAACCTGAGTGTGGCCCGGGGACGGCAGAAAAACATAGAGGGCTGGAAACGCCCGGAAAAAAAGGCCTGAAGGCCAACTAACCGATGGGATTGAAAGAAAACGACAGATTTCTTCTTTCAGTCAACAAACAAATACTGTCGTTTAGAGTACAGGAACAGAATTATGTGCGGCATTGTTGGCGCAGTTGCGCAAAGGGACGTGGCTCAGATCCTCGTGGAAGGATTGAAGCGGCTGGAATACCGGGGTTATGACTCAGCCGGTCTAGCAGTGATTAATGCAGAAGGCAATATTGCCCGACTGCGTCGTCTGGGTAAGGTTCGTGCGCTGGAAGAGTCGTTGGTGCAGGAACCTGCCAGCGGTGGCACGGGTATTGCCCATACCCGTTGGGCAACCCACGGCGCGCCCAGTGAGGCGAATGCCCATCCCCATATCTCCGGCGACAACATCGCGCTGGTACACAACGGTATTATCGAAAACCACGAACTGCTGCGGAACTACCTGCAGGAGCAGGGGTATACCTTTGTGTCTGAAACCGATACCGAGGTCATCGCCCACCTTGTGCACCATGATCAGAAACAGGGGTTCTCCCTGCTGGAAGCGCTGCAGAAAGCCGTACACCGGCTTGAAGGTGCCTACGGTACGGTGGTTATGGACCGAAATGATCCGGAGCGTCTGGTCGTGGCCCGTTCCGGTAGCCCGCTGGTGATCGGTGTAGGCATTGGTGAATATTTTGTGGCGTCTGACCAGCTGGCACTGTTGCCGGTAACCCACCGGTTCATCTTCCTGGAAGAAGGGGATGTCGCGGAAATTACCCGTGAAGGCGTCAGCATCTTCGACAGTGCCGGCTTGCCGGTTGAGCGTGAGGTGGTGGACAGTGACCTTGACCACGAAGCCGTTGATAAGGGACCTTACCGCCACTTCATGCTGAAGGAAATCTTCGAGCAACCCGATGCGATTGCCAGCACGCTGGAAGATCGCATGACTGCAGAGACGATTGTGCTTGAATCCTTCGGACACCGTGCCGTGGAAATCCTGCGCCGGGTACGTGCGGTACAGATCATCGCCTGTGGTACCAGCTATCATGCGGCGATGGTCGCCCGTTACTGGTTCGAAACCTATGGTATTGCCTGCCGGGTAGAGATCGCTTCAGAATTCCGTTATCGCAAGGCATTTGTTCCCGATGACTGCCTGTTCCTGACCATTTCCCAGTCTGGCGAAACAGCAGATACGCTGGCGGCGCTGCGCATGGCCAAGGAACAGGGCTTTATGAGCAGCCTAACCATCTGTAACGTGCCCGGTTCGTCCCTGGTCCGTGAATCAGACATGGCGTTCATGACCCGTGCCGGTGCAGAAATTGGCGTCGCGTCCACCAAGGCGTTCACTACCCAGCTGACAGCACTGCTGATGCTGGTCACCGCCACCGCGCGGGCAACCGGTCGAATTGATGCCGAGCAGGAAGCGGAAATCGTTCGTGAGCTGCGTGAACTGCCCCACATGATCCGCAATGTGCTGACGCTGGATGATGTTATCCAACAGCTCTCAGAAGCCTTTGCGGACAAGCATCACAGCCTGTTCCTGGGGCGCGGCACCATGTACCCAATCGCCATGGAAGGGGCGCTGAAGCTGAAGGAAATTTCCTATATCCACGCAGAAGCCTATGCAGCCGGTGAACTCAAGCACGGCCCGCTGGCGCTGATCGACAGCGATATGCCGGTGGTTGTGGTTGCACCTAACAACGAGCTGCTGGAAAAGCTGAAGTCCAACATGGAAGAGGTTCGCGCTCGTGGTGGTCAGCTATATGTGTTTGCAGATCGTCATGCGCGGCTGGTGGCTGGCGACGGTATCCAGGTGATTCCGCTGGAGAAGGTGCACGATATCGTGGCGCCGATCCTGTACACCATTCCGTTGCAGCTGTTGTCCTACTACGTGGCCATCATTAAAGGCACCGACGTGGACCAGCCGAGGAACCTGGCAAAGTCAGTAACAGTGGA
>MUIA01000221.1 GCA_002084115.1 Oceanospirillales bacterium LUC14_002_19_P2
GATATTGTGGATTGTTGCTGCAATGCCTGGAATAAACTGTGTAGCGAGGCTGGACGGTTGTTCAGTTTATGCTCTCGCCAGTGGGCACTTATGCAGTAGTTAGAAAAGGCGATTGGTATAACAGCCTGCTATGTCGGATCAGAGCAAATACCTGAAATGTGCACGCTCGTAATCGTATGGACGCCGACAGTCAAATCCTGTGATCTGACTGTCGTGCTAACACACAAAAGCAAAACTACGCAGTGACTCTGATACGTGTCAGGATACAATACCCCCTTTTGGCAAGGAGTCGATCCCCACAGTGTCCAGGCTCAATGATCGACAGGCTGAAGCGGTTAACTACATCAGCGGTCCCCTGCTGGTACTGGCCGGCGCCGGCAGTGGCAAGACCAGCGTGATCACAACCAAGATCGCCTACCTGATCCAGGAATGCGGCATCAAAGCTCGCAATATTGTCGCCGTCACCTTTACCAACAAGGCCGCGCGAGAGATGAAGGAGCGGGTCAGCAAACTGGTGAAAGGGCGCGCCTCCCATGGCCTGACGGTATCAACCTTTCACAACCTAGGCCTGAACATCATTCGCAAAGAGCATAAAGCCCTGGGCTTTAAACCAGGCTTCTCCATATTTGATGATCAGGATGCCAAATCGTTGATCAAGGAGCTGATGCATCGCGAACTGGCAGACAATGACGACTCCCTGGATTTCATTCAGCATGTCATCTCCAACTGGAAGAACGACATGCTGCCGCCGGAAACCGCCCTGCAGATGGCGCGTAATGATCAGGAGATGCTGGCGGCCCGGGTGTATCTCCACTACAACCGCACCCTTCGCGCCTATAACGCCGTCGACTTTGATGACCTGATTCTGCTGCCGGTGCAACTCTTCCGTGATAATCCAGAAGTATTGGAGCGCTGGCAGAAAAAAATTCATTACATGCTGGTCGATGAGTACCAGGACACCAACTCGACCCAGTACCTGCTGGTCAAGCAACTAGTCGGCGGCCACTCTCGTTTCACAGTGGTCGGCGATGACGACCAGTCCATCTACGCTTGGCGGGGTGCTCGGCCAGAAAACCTGATTCAGCTGAACGAAGACTTTCCCGGTCTGAAGCTGATCAAGCTGGAACAAAATTACCGCTCTACCAGCCGTATTCTGAAAGCCGCCAACGTGCTGATTGACAACAATCCCCATGTCTTCGATAAGAAGCTCTGGAGCGAGCTGGGCATGGGCGATGAAATCCGCATCATTCGCTGCCGTAACGAGGATGCGGAATCGGAACGGGTTGCCACTGAAATCCTGACCCACAAGCTCAAGCACGATACGCACTACCGGGATTACGCCATCCTCTATCGGGGCAATCATCAGTCCCGCCTGCTGGAATTGAAACTGCAGCAGCACCAGGTGCCCTACCATATCACCGGCGGCACCTCGTTTTTCTCCCGGGCGGAGGTCAAGGACATCATGGCCTACCTGCGCCTGCTGGTGAATCCGGATGATGACAACGCGTTTCTGCGTATTATCAATGTGCCACGCAGGGAGATTGGCCCAACCACACTGGAAAAGCTGGGTACCTATGCGGGTGATCGCCATGTAAGTCTGTATCAGGCATGTCACGAGTTTGGCCTCGAACAGGTATTGGATGCCCGCTATGTGGAAAAACTACGTCGCTTCACTGCATGGATGGATGACATCACCCGCCGCTGCAGCACGGATGACCCTATCGCCACTATCAAGGAGATGATCGCCGATAGCGATTATGAAAACTGGCTCTACCAGAATTCCAGCAGTGAAGTGGTTGCGGAAAAGCGAATGGGTAATGTCTGGTTCCTGGTGGAATCGATTCAGCAGATTCTTGACCGTGCGGATGAAGACGCCACTATTGAGGATGCCATCTCCCGTCTTCTGCTTCGGGATATGATGGAACGACAGGAAGAAGAAGACGATTCAGACAAGGTACAACTGCTCACGCTGCACGCCTCCAAGGGGCTGGAATACCCTTACGTCTTTATGGTCGGCATGGAAGAAGACCTGCTGCCGCACCGCACCAGCATTGAAGAAGACAATGTCGAGGAAGAACGTCGCCTGACCTATGTTGGCATTACCCGTGCCCGCAAGGCGCTGACCATGACGCTGGCTGCCACACGCCGACAGTTTGGTGAAACCATCGACACCACACCCAGCCGGTTTATTGATGAACTGCCTCAGGAAGATCTGACCTACGAAGGCTGGGGGGAACGCAGCACGCCTGAACAACAGTCAGCTCGCGGCAATGACGCGCTTTCTCTCATGCGGAAAAGCCTGAATCTGTAGGCACTTCACGTTTCTTCTCGTCATAAAAAACGCCGCGTAAAAGCGGCGTTTTTTATATCCCTGAGAAGTCTCAGGCAGCCATAAAACCTTTCAGTTTTTTCAGCGCATTGTTTTCCAGCTGACGAATACGCTCGGCGGAAACGCCATACTTGGCAGCCAGCTCATGCAGGGTGGCCTTGTTATCTTCATCCAACCAGCGGCTCTGAAGAATATCCCGGCTTCTGTCGTCGAGGCTGTTCAGAGCCTCCTGTAGCTGCTGGGTGGCATTGTTTTCCCAGTCGCTCTCTTCCAGCTGGGTGGCCGGATCATAACGCTGATCCTCAAGGTAATGCACCGGCGCCTGGTAGCTGGTATCACTGTCGTCATCAGTGTAACCATCAAACGCGGTATCCTGCCCCGCCATGCGGCTTTCCATCTCGCGGACAACATGGGGATCAACGCCCAGGTCTTTGGCAACAGCCTCTGCCTCATCGGAAGAGAACCAGCCCAGCCGCTTCTTACTGGAACGCAGGTTAAAGAACAGCTTGCGCTGCGCCTTGGTCGTGGCGATCTTGACGATACGCCAATTACGCAGAATGAATTCGTGAATTTCAGCTTTGATCCAGTGCACGGCAAAAGAGACCAGCCGCACACCGTATTCCGGGTTGAAACGTTTGACCGCCTTCATCAGGCCAACATTCCCTTCCTGGATCAGGTCAGACTGTGACAGACCATAACCGGTATAACTTCTGGCGATGTGCACTACAAAACGCAAGTGCGACATGACCAGCTGTCTTGCCGCTTCCAGGTCATTCTGATAGTACAGGCGTTCCGCCAGTTCACGCTCCTGGTCAGCGGACAACACAGCGATGCTGCTTACGGCCTGAAGGTACGCATCAAGGTTGCGCCCCGGCACAAGCAATTCAACACGCTGTAAACTGTTACCCATTGACGAACTCCGAAAGTAAAAATTGCAGTGAGTGTAACACACTTTCAGACAGACAACTATTTCCCAAAATAGTTCAATTTTTTCGCAATTATTATTGCCGTTTATTATTAGAAGTATACTACAGTATACGCATAGATAGGGATCAAAACCGGTAACTCAACCGACCAATTCCGTCAGCAAAAGTAACAGGAAAAGGTCGGTTCAAGATCAACCTTCAGCGCCGGTTTCATCCTGCAGCAACTGCCGACGACAGGTCAGAAAGGCCCCGAGTGTTGCAATGGCTGCTCCTGAGATAACCAGAATGAGGGTATCGCCACGCCCCAGGAAACCGGGCCGATAATCGCTTTGGTAAAGACGCAGTAAATCATCCACCGCACCGGAGGCCATCAGGAACAGGATCCCCGACAGCAGCCAGGCCATCATTGCACCCAATACGCCATACCAGAATCCGGTGTAGACAAACGGCAGCATGATATAACCGTCTGTACCACCCACCAGCCGGATCACCCGGATCTCATCCATACGCGCCGTCACCAGCAGCCGGATGGTATTGCCTACCGCCAGCAACAAGGCCACGGCGAGAATGGACGCCAATCCCCAAGTCGCCTGGCGTCCGAGGTTCAGGATGGCATGGACGCGTTCTACCCAGTCACGATCCAGACGAACCACATCAACTTGTGGCAATCGGGACAAACGCTCCTGAAGCGCGATAAGCTGGGTCGGTGCCAAAGACAACTCGGGCGTTACTTCCAGTACTGCCGGCAGGGGGTTTTTACCCAACTGCCGAACCAGTCCGGCAAGCCCAGACTGCTGCTCGAACTCCGCCAGCCCTTGTTGTGCTGAAATATAGGTAACCGATTCAACACCGGGCTCCTTCAACAACGTCTGCTGCAGTTGCCGGCTTTGTTGCTCGCTGGCATCGAGCTTCAGAAACAGCGATAAACGGGCAACCCCTTGCCACCCGCCCGCCAGGGTTTCGATATTGCTCAATGAAACATAAAGCAGTGTTGGCAGCGACAACGATATCCCCAATACCAAAATCGTCATCAGACTAGCCAACGGTGTCGCCATCAGACGAGAAAAGGCTTCTCCGGCAACCCGCTTTTGCAGAATGAAAAAACGACGCAACCCTGCCCCGTCTCCCCGCTCCCGTGCCACGGGCTTGGGTGGCGCCTGATGGGATGACTGATGGGCAGGCGCTTTCTGTCGATGTTTACCTTCACGATTCCGTCCATCGGATACGACAGCCGCTTCACGCCAGGTGGTCACAGCCTGCTTCCTGGCCCGCTCGCGCCCACGCTTCTCTGAGGCTTTACGCTGCTGATTCGACGGTTTTCGTTTGAATAAAGAACCGATCATGCCGACACCACCTGACAGTCTCGGATCAATTGCCCCTGATCCAGGGTCAATACACGCTTACCCATTCGCTGTACCAGATCGAGATCATGGGTCGCCACCAGCACCGTCACACCCGCCTGATGAAAGTTATGGAACAACTGCATAATCTCTTCCGAGAGTTCCGGGTCGAGGTTACCCGTTGGCTCATCCGCCAGCAGTACCGGCGGACGGTTGACCACAGCCCGGGCAATTCCGACCCGCTGCTGCTCACCGGTCGATAACGACAGAGGGTTCTGTTTTTCCTTGTTGAGCAGTCCTACCATATCCAACGCCGCCCTGACACGGCGTGCACCTTCCTCAGGCGAAAAGCCGGCGACCTGCAGGGGAATAGCTACGTTATCGAACACAGAACGGTCAAACAGCAGCTGATGGTTCTGGAATACCACGCCGATATTGCGCCGCAACGAAGGAATCTGTTCCCGCCGTAACCGTGATAACTGGTAGCCGCCCACCTGGATAGAGCCCGAGGTCGGGCGATCCATCAGGATGATCAGCTTCAGCAGTGAACTTTTACCCGCACCAGAATGACCGGTCAGAAACGCCATCTCCCCCCGATCCAGCCGGAAGCTGATCTGGTTCAATCCCATATGGCCATTGGGGTAACGCTTGGTGATAGTGTCAAAATGAATCATGTTTGTCGGGTCCGACATGGACCGGGCGTCCCTACGTGATCATCAATAAACACGTCGGACGCCCCCATCTCCCTGTTATTGAAACTCGGTATCGGCAAACAAGGCATCCACAAACTCCGCCGCCTTGAAAGGCCGCAGGTCATCAATCTGCTCACCCACGCCCAGGAACCGGATCGGCAACTGCATCTGACGCGCTAGGGCGAAGACAACCCCGCCTTTAGCAGTACCATCCAGCTTGGTGAGCGCCATGCCTGTTACCTGTACGGTGTCATTGAAGAGCTTGGCCTGGCTAAGAGCATTCTGGCCGGTGCCGGCATCCATCACCAACAGGACTTCATGGGGTGCTGCCTCATCCAGCTTACCCAGCACCCGCTTGACCTTTTTCAGCTCTTCCATCAAGTGTTCCTTGTTATGCAGACGGCCGGCGGTATCCGCAATCAGGACATCCGCACCACGGGCTTGTGCTGCTTCGAAGGCATCATATATAACAGAGGCACTGTCAGCGCCGGTATGCTGGGCAATGACCGGAATCTGGTTGCGTTCGCCCCACACCTGCAGCTGCTCAACGGCTGCCGCACGGAAAGTATCCCCGGCCGCCAGCATCACCTTTCGGCCTTCTTTCTGCAGGCGCTTGGCCAGCTTGCCGATGGTGGTGGTTTTACCCACACCATTCACACCGACAACCAGAATGACATAGGGTTTACGGCTCTGATCAATCATCAGGGGTTTATCAGCGAGTTCCAGAATCTTGGCCAGTTCGACCTTGAGTGCCGCCATCAGAGCATCGGCGTCATCCAGCTCCTTATACTTAACCCGTTCCGTCAGGCCGGCCATAATGTCCCGGGTGGCTTCTACCCCGACATCCGCCATCACCAGCTCGGTTTCCAAGTCTTCCATCAGCTCATCATCGATCTCTTTCTTACCGATGAAGAGCGTAGCAACACCTTCAACCAGGGAAGCCCTCGTCTTGGTTAACCCTTTTTTCATCCGGCTGAAGAAACCACCTTCAGCCTGCTCCGGCTCAGCCTCAGGCTGAGCAACGGCTTGCTCAACGGGCACAGCAGCCTGGGCAGATGCCTGAGGAGCTTCCGTCATAGCTGACACAGGAGCCTTCGGCACTTCCGGTACCACGACCTTTGGCGCTACATCTGCAACATCAGGGGCCTTGTCGGCGACTACCGGCTCTGCAGGGGCTTCGGGCTTCAGGTCTACCGGCGGCTCACGTTTTTCGACAGTCTCTGCCACTGGAGGCTGATTGCCCTCCGCAATAGCCGACTCTGGCGCTACAGGTTTGTCGGTTTCCGGCTGGTTTTCAGCAGCCGGTTGCGGTGCGACGGTTTCGTCTTTCTTGCCCCAAGGCCAGAAACGGCGTTTTTCCGCACCCTTTTCATCTTTTTTGCCAAACATCGTCGTTACTTGATTATCGAGCTGAGTGGACGTTGTTGCGGACCGGAATCGACGCAGATTCAGCGGCAGGCAAAAACAACGTGGAAGATAACGGCAATCCTATCATTTGTACCGGCTTGAAACGATATTAGTCGACATTAAGTCCTGCATTTCATACCCAATCCTGAGCCATGCTAGAATCGCCGCCCAATGCCAACTGACCCGAACGCAACATGAAACATTCACGTGGCCGTCAGCAGTCCCATGCCGGTGGCGGCCAGCTACGCATTATTGGCGGCACCTGGCGAAGCCGGAAACTCCCTGTCGCCGATGTCGAAGGACTACGCCCCACACCTGACCGGGTGAGGGAAACCCTGTTTAACTGGCTGACCGGCTGGGTCGATGATGCACGCTGCCTGGATGCGTTTTCCGGTACCGGTGCCCTGGGTCTGGAAGCATTATCCCGAGGCGCAAGCGAGACCGTATTCCTTGAATATTCGGCCAAAGCTGTGCAGACCCTGAAAAGCAACCTGCAAGCCCTTCGCGCCGACAACGCCAAGGTTGAACAAACCGATGCCCTGCAATGGCTCAGTCGCCCAGCTTTACAGACATTTAATCTGGTATTTCTGGATCCGCCCTTTCGCAAGCAACTGCTGCAGCCGGTGTGCGAGCAATTACAGTCCAACGGCTGGCTGGCGCAGGACGCACTGGTCTATGTGGAAGCAGAAAAAGAGCTGAGCCCATTACCCGTACCCGCCAACTGGAAACTGTGGAAAGAGAAAAGCGCCGGACAGGTGATTTCCTGCCTCTATCGCGTTGCATAAGATGTATCAGGCAGGGTGGCGCTCTGTCTGATCACATTGTTATGGCATCATAGCCCGTCAAACAGAGAATCTTCCGAATCATCACGGTCAGGACTACCAGCATGGGAAACTCCCGCACTGCCTCTGATGCGTCGTTCAAGCCTGCCTGGTGGCTACCCGGGCCGCATTTGCAAACACTGTGGTCACCCCTGCTGAAGCGCCAGCCCATACCTCCCCGAACACGGGAAAAACTGATACTGCCTGACGGTGACTTTATCAACCTGGACTGGTGTGGCCATGACCAGGGGCAACCGCTGATCATCCTGCTACATGGCCTGACCGGCTGTTCACGCTCCAAATATATTCTCGGCTTGCAGGCTGCGCTGCTGGTACAGGGTTATCAGAGTGTCACCATGAACTTCCGCGGTTGCGGGGGGGAAGTGAACCATCACACCAAAGGCTATCACTCCGGCATTTCCGAGGATCTGGACGCTGTCGCCAACCAGCTGGCTGCACGCTATCCTAACCGCCCCCTGGGTGCTGTCGGTTTTTCACTGGGCGGGAATGTCCTGCTCAAATATCTGGGAGAACAACAGGCTGCTACGCCACTGACGTGCGCTGTCGCAATCTCGGTCCCTTTTGAGCTGTCCCGCAGCTCGGAACGCATCAACAAGGGATTTTCCCGTGCCTACCGTAACCGCCTGCTGCGAGACATGGTGAGCTACATCACACGAAAAAAGCAGCATTTCCACCAGCTACAGCGGCATGAGCAGTTTGAAACGCTGGAGGCGCTGGGAGATGTCGAATCCATCAAGACCTTTCAGGCCTTCGACCACCAGTTCACGGCACCGCTGCACGGTTTCGAGAGCGGGGAAGCCTATTATGCCCGCTGCAGTTCCCGTCAGTTTCTCCCCTCCATCCAGATACCAACGCTGATTATTCACGCCAAGGATGACCCCTTTGTTTTCGCATCATCCATTCCCGACAAAGAGGAACTCTCGGCATCAACACACCTGGAATTAGCTCCCCGTGGCGGCCATGTGGGCTTCGTCACAGGCTCGCCCCTGAAGCCGCGTTACTGGCTTGAGGAGCGCATTCCTGCCTGGCTGTCAGAACAGTTCCCGCATCACGCAGCCAAATAGCCTGTCGCTCATTTGTAGGTTTTTGTCGGAAGATGAGATTCCACCAGCCAGAGCAGCTTATCGATTTCCCGGGCACGTGATGTCAGAAGGTCCGCTGATATCACATCGCCCTGTTCATCCACACTGCTGATAACCCGCACACATTCACTGGTAAAAAAGGCCAGCCGTTCACTGATGACTTCAATATGCCGGTCAATGGAGTCAACGTCATGGGGATAAGGCAATAAGCTGGAATGTTCTGCCGCCATCTGCACCGTACCCCGGGGCTTGACGCCCAGCTGGGCGATACGCTCAGCAATATCATCCGCTGCATCACCAACACAGGACGCCACTTCATCCAACAGGCGGTGGACAGAGAGAAACTCACGCCCCGCCAGTGTCCAGTGGGACTCCTTGATCTGTAGATAAAGATCTATCCCGCAGTAAAGCAGTTTCTGCAATTCCTCCGACGAGTGCAGTTTGACATCATCCTTTAAAGCTTCATAGGTATGCGCCATAAGACCAACTCCATCAAAAACGGTGCTTTTACAGGTTGGCGGATGAAAAGTGAGGGATTGCAACAGAAATAGCCTTTAGAAGACGATTGATTTGTATAGATCAAAACTTCTGAAGGATCAGACATGTCGGCAACCCCA
>MUIA01000325.1 GCA_002084115.1 Oceanospirillales bacterium LUC14_002_19_P2
TATATGACTCATTACCTCGCTTGGCGGCGCGCTCTAACAGAGGGTCATAGGCTGACGACTGCACGCATGTTCGAGAAAATCATTGGACATTGGTGCTACCAACCACAAGGGGTAACTTAGCCTATTCCTTTTGTGGAGTCAGGTATAGCTCCGCCGAAATAACCATTTGAGGGGTGTTTATCATTACAGGCATAAGAGTAGCAATTGGCTATATTGCTCCAATCGGGATCGATTTCAGGTTGAACATTTAGCGGCATAATCATCAAGGCTGTTAAAAGTTGTTCAATACAGACATTGGTATCGGACACAATTATAGCTATTTTTGAACAGAGGTAGTGTGTTGGTCAGTCGGTAAATGACGTAGGTACACACGTTTTTGTGAAAGTGCGTCATTAGACTCAACAGAGTGCTCCCTGTTCAACCCATTGAATTGGTGGACTCTTGAAAATGACTCAAGCTTGATCAGCGCTTTAGTCACTATGCGGTCTGTGGCAGAATCCGCCCATAAAGGCTCAAACCATTTTATAAAAACTGACGCCGGACACAATAATGACAGAAGAAGTACTCACTATCGCGCTCTCCAAGGGGCGTATCCTGAGGGATACCTGTCCCTTGCTGGAAGCGGCGGATATCCGTCCTGCCGAAGATGTGGAAAAGACCCGCAAACTGATTATTCCGACCAATCAGCCCAACGTCAGGCTGTTGATCGTTCGTGCCAGTGATGTGCCGACCTATGTTGAATATGGGGCCGCCGATCTTGGTGTTGCCGGCAAGGATGTCCTCATGGAGCATGGTTCCCAGGAACTCTATGAGCCGTTGGATCTGAATATTGCCCGTTGCCGGCTGATGACTGCTGCGCCGGTTGATCAGCAGGATATACCGGGCAAGCGGTTACGTGTTGCAACCAAATTTGTCAATGTGGCCAAGCGTTACTATGCCGGCCTTGGACAGCAGGTCGACATTATCAAGCTCTATGGTTCCATGGAGCTGGCGCCGCTGATTGGCCTGGCGGATCGGATTATTGATGTGGTGGACACCGGGAATACGCTCAGGGCCAATGGGTTGGAGCCTCGAGAGCTTATCGCCGATATCAGCTCGCGGCTGGTGGTGAACAAGGCGGCAATGAAAGTGAAGCACCGATCGTTGTCCGTATTGATCAACACCCTGTTTGACGCGGTCGACAGGGCGCGCCGTGAAAAGGGAGAGTTGTTATGAGTGCTACCTCGTCACTGTTAAGGCCCGCCCGTCTGGTAGCCGGTGCTGAGGATTTTGATCATCATCTGGATCAATTGCTTGCCTGGGAATCCGTTTCTGACAAGGCAGTACAGCAAACGGTTGCAGAGATTGTCGACAGGGTTCGCCATGAAGGTGATGTTGCAGTGGTTGATTTCACCCGCCGCTTCGATCGTGTGACAGCTGAAACGATGGCTGAACTGGAACTCAGTGAGCAGCGGATAGCCGAAGCGTTGAAAGCGATCTCTGATGCTGAGTTCGATGCCTTGCAATGTGCCGCAGACCGTATCCGCCGTTACCACGAACAGCAGCAGCAATCGTCCTGGCAGTATGAAGAGAATGACGGCACAGTGCTGGGGGAAAAGGTGACGCCCCTGGAACGGGTGGGCATTTATGTGCCTGGCGGGCGTGCCGCCTATCCGTCATCGGTTTTGATGAACGCAATTCCTGCGAAAGTGGCAGGCGTGTCCGAGATTGTCATGGTGGTGCCCACGCCTGATGGCGTTGTTAATGAGATGGTATTGGCTGCCGCAGCCATTGCCGGGGTCGATCGGATCTTCACCATCGGTGGTGCCCAGGCAGTGGCAGCGCTGGCCTGGGGGACAGAGTCCATCCCAAAAGTCGACAAGATTGTGGGTCCAGGCAACATCTATGTCGCGACAGCGAAACGGATGGTCTACGGCCAGGTTGGCATTGATATGATTGCCGGGCCGTCTGAAATTCTGGTGATATCCGACGGTGGAACCGAGCCGGACTGGATTGCCATGGACCTGTTCTCTCAGGCAGAACATGATGAAGATGCCCAGGCTATTTTGATAGCAACGGATAGTGACTGGCTGGATCAGGTTGAGGACGCCATGAACCGGTTGCTGCCTGAGATGGAGCGGAGAGATATTATTGCTGCCTCTATCAATCATCGGGGCGCGTTGATTCAGGTGGCTGACCTGGAAGCGGCCGCAGCGCTTTGTAACAGGATTGCACCCGAACATCTGGAGCTATCAGTGGCTGATCCGGATGCGCTGGTGTCGTCTATTCACCATGCCGGTGCGATATTCATGGGACGATATACCGCCGAAGCGCTGGGGGATTACTGTGCAGGGCCAAACCATGTGCTTCCCACCTCGGGAACTGCTCGTTTCTCATCGCCACTAGGGGTTTATGATTTCCAGAAGCGCTCTTCACTGATTCGCTTTTCCGCCGAAGGTGCTTCAGACATGGGCAAAGTAGCATCGGTACTGGCGCGGGGAGAGAGTTTGACGGCCCATGCCCGATCTGCTGAATACCGCATAAAGGATTAGGGATTTCATTGCACAGGCAGCAGCGATAAAGCTGCTGCCTGTGGATTAATGGCGGCTACCCAGCAAAGTCGGACGCACTCCAACCTTGGATACCAGGCTGACGGTTTCACCACCCCGCAACACCGTAATGGGGACTTCGCTACCGGGATGCAGGTTCGCCACCTGATTCATGATCTGCTTGCCATCGTTCGCATCCATATTGTTGATGCTAATGATGACGTCGCCCCGCTGAAGACCGGCTTCAGATGCCGGGCTGTTGTCATAAATACCCGAAATCAGGATGCCGTTGCCAGGGGCTAGCCCGAAGGCCGAGGCCAGTTCTGGTGTCAATGCCTGGGATTCAATACCCAGCCAGCCACGGACGACCCGGCCCTCTTCGATAATGGATGTCAGCACCAGGTTGGCCAGGTTGGAGGGAATGGCGAATCCCAGCCCCTCGCTGCCGCCATCGCTGGTCAACAGTGCGGTTGAGATACCCACCAGTTCTCCCCGGGCATTCACCAGTGCGCCACCGGAGTTGCCGATGTTGATGGCGGCATCTGTCTGAATGAAATTCTCATAGGTGCTTAATCGGAGGTTACGCTGGGTAGCACTGATAATGCCCATGCTGACAGTTTGTCCCAGACCAAATGGGTTACCGATAGCCAATGCCACATCGCCGGTGCGGATGGTCTGTGAGTCCGCCCAGGGAATGCTGGGCAGGTTATCGAGTTGGATTTTCAATACGGCCAGATCGGTTTCCGGATCGGTGCCGATGATGGTAGCGTGGGTTTCACGGCCATCCTGCAGGGCAATAATAATGTCATCGGCACCGGCAATAACATGGTTGTTGGTCAGGATGTAGCCTTCTGGTCGTACGATGACGCCAGACCCGAGACTTGACTGGATGCGCTGGCGGCGGGGTACTCGGTTATAACTGTAGGCGTCATGAAGGAGCGGATTATCGAGTTCAGCCGGAGGACGGCGTATGGCCCGTGTCGTAAAGATATTGACCACCGAGGGAGCTGCACGCTCAACAGCATCATTATAAGAATAGGGGCCAGAGAAAGCGCCAGAATGATTTTTGGTGTCTTTTTCAGTGGAAAAACGAAAACCTTGCAGCTGGGGGAAGAGTTGCAAGAGCACGATGCTAAGAAGTAGCCCACATAAACCAGGCCAGCCGAAATAACGCAGAAAATGCTTCATCCGTTTGCTGATACCACTCCGGTGTATAAATTTATATCAAGAATAGATAAATGATGATTTTCGATTGTATGTAATTGTCTGTTTGATGGCAAAAATGAAGTCTTAATTAACTCAAGTTACGCAGTAACGAATAACCTTAGCTGCTCGAATGATGCCCGCAGAGCGGTCATGTAAATCTTCGCCCTGAGCTGAAAATGATTGACCTTCAGTTTCAGGGAGAGGGTTT
>MUIA01000105.1 GCA_002084115.1 Oceanospirillales bacterium LUC14_002_19_P2
CAGGAACTGGGAGCCTGTAGGCCCAGTTGCACTTAATCCAGAGCGAATATCCGGGGTCGAAGATCGCGAGAAACAGGTGGCCTAAAAATCAGTATTCGGGACAACTATCTTGAAAAACTCCGCGCCAATGGGGGGGCGGATCTGGTAGACTGCGCCGCTGGATGCGGTTATGGCTTTATTCGGTCTGGCCGGTCAGATTTTTTTCTATTCTTTTTGCCGGTGGCTGCGCTAAGGCGTGGGTTGCCAAAACGGTTTCAGGTGGTTGGTTTATGTCTCTGGATAATGTGCGCATCGTTCTGGTGAATACGTCGCATCCCGGCAATATCGGGTCTGCTGCGCGGGCGATGAAAACCATGGGGCTTTCACAATTGGTGCTGGTAGAGCCCAAGGCTTTCCCGGCATCGGAGGCAGTGACCCTGTCATCAGGAGCGACAGATATCCTCGATAATGCTGTGGTCTGTGCCACCCTTGAGGAGGCCGTGGCCGACTGTGGTTTGATCATTGGTGCCAGCGCCCGGGTTCGCGGTATCTCTTTACCGTTGATGGAGCCTGGGGAGTGTGCCGAAACGGCTGTCGCTGAAGCGGGTCATTGTTCTGTGGCGCTGGTATTCGGTCGGGAGGATAGGGGGCTGACCAACGATGAGCTGAAGCTCTGTCATCAGCAAACCCATATTCCCTCCAATCCTGAGTTCAGTTCGTTGAACCTGGCGTCCGCTGTTCAGGTCTTATGTTATGAGTTGCGCAAGGCGGATTTGAAGCAGCAGCAGGCGTCACTGGTGCCGGAGTATCGTACCCATGATCTGGCCAGATCTGAGTCGATGGAGCATTTTTACGGCCACCTGCAGGAAGTGCTGGCGGATATCGACTTTTTCAAGCACAGTAACCCCGACAAGATCATGGCTAAGTTGCGTCGTCTGTATGGGCGTGTTCGTCCTGATCGGGTTGAACTGAATATACTCAGGGGGATTCTGTCGGAAATGCAGGTTGCGATCGGTAAGCAGCCCGCCGGCGGAAGAAAGGAAACACAATCGGTCTGAAGCCTATGTTTGAACGAATACGTGAGGATGTCAGCAGTGTCTTTGCCCGGGATCCGGCGGCACGCAATACGTTTGAAGTCCTGACCAACTATCCGGGGCTGCATGCCCTGTTGTTGCACCTGTTGGCCCATAAGGTCTGGCTGGGTGGGTTCAAATGGCTGGCTCGATGTATTTCCACGTTCAGTCGCTGGTTGACCGGTATTGAGATCCATCCCGGCGCCACCATCGGCCGGCGTTTCTTCATTGACCACGGTATGGGTGTTGTCATTGGTGAGACGGCTGAAATCGGGGATGACGTGACCCTCTATCAGGGTGTCACGCTGGGTGGTACGACCCTCAATAAAGGCAAGCGTCATCCAACACTGGGTAACGGTGTGATTGTCGGTGCAGGCGCCAAGGTGTTGGGGCCATTTGTGGTGGGTGATAATGCCAAGGTGGGCTCAAATGCGGTGGTGACCAAAGCGGTGCCGGAAGGTGCAACTGTGGTGGGTATTCCCGGGCGTATTATCCGCAAGCGTCAGGTGGATGAAGCCCGGCGTCAGGCCATGGCAGAGAAAATGGGCTTCGATGCCTATGCCGTGACCAGCGATATGCCCGACCCGACGGCCCAAGCGATCACGGCCATGCTGGATCATCTCCATGCGGTGGAATTCCGGATCGAAACCATGTGTCAGGCCCTGCGCGACAAAGGGATGGACTGTGGCGAAGCGGGTCTGCCTAAGCTTAAGGATGAAGACTTTGAGTCTGTTTCCGTCAAGCAACAGAAAGAACGTGTTGCCGAGGATGTCTGATCGTCTCCATTGATTGTTTCCCTGCGCAATCGAGCGTTATGCGCTATCGCGCAGGGAAACTGTGACTATATCCTGCTGTAATTTACTTTTTCTCTGTTATAATCCGCAGCGCTTAAAACCTGTCTGTTGCACAGTGTTGTCCTCCACCGAAGTGTTTCTAGTTGCCAATGACAAGGGAAATCGACCGCTTAATTCTAAATTCGTTAGGAATGCTGGCGGTCAGGTTAGGTTTAATACTTGACTAATATGGTCGGGTATTTGATACTTACCCTCGGATTTACTGTTTTACTGCCGGGGGAGTGATTTACTATGCGTCTGACGACCAAAGGCCGTTATGCGGTCACAGCGATGCTGGACCTGGCACTGCATGCTGGCGAGAAGCCAGTGGCTCTGGCGGACATTTCCGAGCGCCAGGGAATCTCTCTTTCCTATCTTGAGCAACTGTTTGCACGCCTGCGCCGTAATGCGCTGGTGAGCAGCGTGCGTGGCCCCGGTGGTGGTTACTGCCTGAGTCGGAGCAGCGAGGACATTTTCGTCGCTGAAGTCATTGATGCGGTCAATGAATCCGTGGATGCCACCAAATGCCAGGGTGACGGGGATTGTCAGCACGGCGATGTCTGCCTGACCCATCATCTGTGGTGTGATCTCAGCAAACAGATCCATGAGTTTTTAAGCGGAATCAGTCTTGCGGACCTGGTTCGGCGCAAGGAAGTGCAGAAAATAGCCTGCAGGCAGGATGGCGAGCAGGGAGCCGATCGGTTGTTGACCCCTGAAGAGCAAGAGCAGCGCATCAACGCTGAATCGTTCTGAGACCGGTCTGACATTGAGATAACGTCGCTCTAGCGAGCGAATAGCCAAGCGCACAAGAAGCAGATAAGCGCGCGGGAGATAATTCTGTATGAAACTGCCTATTTACCTTGATTACTCCGCAACCACACCGGTCGATCCGCGCGTGGCCGAGAAGATGATGCAGTGTCTGACGACCGAAGGTAACTTCGGTAACCCGGCTTCCCGCTCCCATCTGTTCGGCTGGAAGGCGGAAGAGGCAGTGGAAAATGCCCGGAAACAGGTGGCAGAACTGGTCAATGCGGATCCCCGAGAGATTGTCTGGACCTCCGGCGCGACGGAATCCGATAACCTGGCTATCAAGGGTGTTGCCCGTTTTTACCAGAAAAAAAGGCGCCACATCATTACTTCAAAAATCGAACATAAAGCGGTGCTGGATGCCTGTCGTCAGCTTGAACGCGAAGGGTTCGAAGTCACCTACCTGTCACCTGACAGCGATGGCCTGATCCAGCCTCAATCCGTAGCCGATGCGATCCGGGAAGACACCATCCTGGTGACCCTGATGCACGTTAATAACGAGATTGGCACTATCACCGATATCAAAGCCATTGGTGAAATTACCCGTGAGCGCAAGGTGCTGTTCCATGTGGATGCTGCCCAGAGCGCTGGCAAGTTGCTGATCGACCTGGAAGACATGAAGGTTGATCTCATGTCTTTCTGTGCTCACAAGATCTACGGACCCAAGGGCGTTGGCGCTCTCTATGTCCGTCGTAAGCCCCGTGTGCGTATTGAAGCCCAGATTCATGGCGGTGGTCATGAGCGTGGCATGCGTTCCGGCACCCTGCCTACCCATCAGCTGGTCGGCATGGGGGAATCCTTCCGTATCGCCGGTGAAGAGATGGCGGCGGAAAATGAACGTCTGCTGGCATTGCGGAACCGCTTCATGGATCACATGTCTGACATGGAAGAGGTGCATGTCAATGGCAGTCTGGAGCAGCGGGTGCCGGGTAACCTGAATGTCAGCTTCGCTTTCGTGGAAGGTGAATCGCTGATCATGGCGCTGAAGGATATTGCCGTATCCTCCGGTTCTGCCTGTACCTCTGCCAGCCTGGAGCCTTCTTATGTGCTGCGGGCGCTGGGTCTCAGTGATGAGCTGGCACACAGCTCACTGCGCTTCAGCTTTGGCCGCTTTACCACAGAAGAAGATGTGGACTATGCCGCAGACAAGGTGCGTCAGGCGGTGATCAAACTGCGTGAACTGTCTCCCCTGTGGGACATGTACCAGGATGGTGTCGACCTGAACTCGGTCGAATGGGTAGCTCACTGACCACCTTGAGAGAGCCGGCCTGACCGGTCGGCGGGAGAAAAGACGATGGCTTACAGCGAAAAAGTAATCGATCACTACGAGAATCCCCGTAACGTTGGCAAGATGGATGCCTCTGACGCCCATGTGGGTACCGGTATGGTCGGTGCGCCTGCATGCGGTGACGTCATGCGACTTCAAATCCGCGTCAATGATAGTGGCGTGATCGAAGACGCCAAGTTCAAGACCTACGGCTGTGGTTCTGCCATTGCATCCAGCTCTCTGGCGACAGAGTGGATGAAAGGCAAAACGCTGGAAGAGGCAGAAACCATCAAGAACACCACGATTGCCGAAGAGCTGGCGCTGCCGCCGGTAAAAATCCACTGCTCCGTACTGGCAGAGGATGCAATCAAGGCTGCGATTGACGACTATCGGAGTAAGCAGCAGGGAGCCTGAGCAGGCTTCCGGTGAATGGATCGGAAAGCTGCTCACCATAGTGGGTGAGAATGCTTTGGATCCGGGTGTGATGAACTGAGTTGTATACAGGGTGATTCATGGCTGTAACCATGACAGAAGCGGCGGCCAAGCATGTACGTCGACAATTGAATGGCCGTGGACGCGGCATTGGTATCCGTCTTGGGGTTAAGACCAGCGGCTGCTCCGGCATGGCCTATGTGCTGGAGTTTGTTGACGAGGTCCTGGAAGAGGATCTGATGTTTGAGAGTCATGGTGAGCAGTTGTTCATTGACCCGAAGAGTTTAGGTTATCTTGATGGTACCGTGCTGGATTTTGTCCGCGAAGGACTGAATGAGGGCTTCCAGTTCAATAACCCCAACATGGCCAGTGAGTGTGGCTGTGGAGAGAGCTTTAATGTCTGACCATCAGGCTGGGCTCAATCTTCAGCAGAACTATTTCGAATTGTTCCAGGTGCCCGTGGCGTACGATGTTGACCACCAGGCACTGGATATCCGTTATCGTGAGTTGCAGAAGGCGGTGCATCCTGATCGCTTTGCTGCGCAGGGAGAGCAGGGGCAGCGTCTGGCCGTTCAGTATGCAGCCTTTGTGAATCAGGCCTACGATACATTGCGCTCGGCGTTGTCGCGGGCTATTTACCTGCTTGAGCTGGAAGGTGTTGAGGTTAACTCGGATCGCCATACGGTCGCTGATTCAGCATTCCTGATGCAGCAGATGGAGCTTCGTGATGAGTTGATGGCGGTGCGTGACAGTGCCGATCCAGAAGCGGCACTTGCTCAGCTACTGGATGAAGCGCGACAGATGTTGGCGGGACTTGAAACCGATTTTGTTGGTTGCTGGGCAGTGCGGGCTGAAGACAGTCTTCGACAGCCGGCCAATATCACCCACAAAATGCATTTCCTGGTGAAGTTCATCGCTGAAGCTGAACAGCTTGAAGAGGAGCTGCTGGACTACTGAAAGGTCCTGTTGGGTTTGATCTTCAGGGTCGGCCCGGATAAAAGATCACGGCTTTCGGCTGGACTATCTGCATCATACGGATATTATCCCTGCATATTTTTCATTCCTGTGGCGATTGATCGCTACAAGACGATGTACTAAAAAGGCGGCAAATGGCATTACTGCAGATTTCCGAGCCCGGCCAGAGCCCGGCCCCTCACCAGCAGAAGCTGGCGGTGGGGATCGACCTGGGCACCACCAATTCGCTGATTGCTTCCGTCCGCAGTGGCGTAGCGGAAACCCTTCCCGACCATGATGGCCGTGTCATCCTTCCTTCTATTGTGCATTACGGTGATGAAGTGACCGTTGGTCGTGATGCCAGGGCAAAGGCAACCACTGACGCACGGAATACCATTGTTTCGGTTAAGCGGCTGATGGGGCGCGGTATTGCGGATGTGAAAACATTGGGTGATGTCATGCCCTTCGACTTTGTCGACAGTGGCGAAGGCATGCCGTACCTGCGAACTGCAGCGGGTGATATGAGTCCGGTCCAGGTATCTGCAGACATTCTTAAGGTGTTGCGCCTCCGCGGAGAGGAGTCCCTTGGTGGAGCGCTCAGTGGTGCCGTGATTACCGTGCCTGCCTATTTTGATGATGCCCAGCGCCAGGCGACCAAAGATGCTGCGCGGCTGGCGGGCCTCAATGTGTTGAGGCTGCTCAATGAGCCGACGGCGGCGGCTGTCGCTTATGGGCTGGATCAGGGTGGCGAAGGCGTTATCGCGGTTTATGACCTGGGGGGCGGTACGTTTGATATCTCTGTTCTGCGCCTGAATAAAGGTGTCTTTGAGGTGTTGGCCACCGGTGGTGATACTGCATTGGGTGGTGATGATATTGATCATGCGGTAGCCGGATGGTTGCTATCTCAGGCTGGGATCTACGATTCCTCATTAACGCCGGAGCGCCTGCGCCAGGTATTGATGATTGCCTGTGACGCCAAAGAAGCGTTGACTGAGCAGGAAGTGGTTTCCGTCAGCTTTGAGGGTTGGTCTGGCGAACTGAGTCGTGAAATATTTAATGCACTGGTTGATCCGCTGATTGATCGTACGCTGCGTACGGTCAAACGCGCTTTGCGTGATGCTAAGTTGAAAGTGTCGGATATTAACGAAGTGGTCATGGTTGGCGGTTCAACCCGTGTGCCCCGTGTGCGTGAGCGGGTGGCGGAGCTGGCTGGTAAAGAGCCTCTGACGTCCATTGACCCGGATCAGGTGGTGGCCATCGGTGCTGCGCTCCAGGCGGATGTGCTGGTGGGTAACAAGTCTGCTGATGATATGTTGCTGCTGGATGTGATTCCGTTGTCCCTCGGGCTGGAAACCATGGGTGGGTTGATGGAAAAAGTGGTTCATCGCAATACCACGATTCCCGCAGCCAGGGCTCAGGAGTTCACAACCTACAAAGATGGTCAGACTGCCATGTCTATCCATGTGTTGCAGGGTGAAAGAGAGTTAATCGCTGATAACCGTTCGCTGGCTCGCTTTATTCTAAATGGTTTTCCGGCAATGCCGGCAGGCCAGGCTCGGATTCTGGTCACTTTCCAGGTGGATGCTGATGGCTTGTTGAGTGTCAGCGCCCGGGAGCAGTCCTCGGGTGTGGAGGCGGCTGTCCAGGTCAAGCCTTCCTATGGGTTGTCGGATGATGAAATTACCCGAATGATTCGGGATTCCTTTGATCATGCCTCGCAAGACAAAGATGCGCGGGTGTTGCTCGAGCAGCAGGTGGAGGCTGATCGGATTCTGGAAGCGGTCACTGCCGCGCTGGTCGTAGATGGCGAGCGCCTGTTGAGCCAGGAAGAACGTGTAGAGCTTGAGGCGGTGATGCAATCCCTTGCGGAGGTGCGTCAGGGTGTGGATGCTCAAGCCATCAAGCAGGCGATAGAGAAAATGGCCAGGGCGTCGGATGAATTTGCCGCCCGTCGGATGAATGCCGGGATCAAAGCAGCGCTTTCCGGGCATTCTGTGGATGAATTCAAGGGGTAGTAGTCAATGAGCAAGAAAACCCAGATCGTTTTCCTGCCGAATGAAGAGATCTGTCCAGAGGGCAAGGTCGTTGAAGTTGAGCCGGGTAGTACGACGATCCTGGATGCTGCGCTGGAGCATGGTATTGACATTGAGCATGCCTGCGAGAAATCCTGCGCCTGCACAACCTGCCACGTGATCGTTCGGGAAGGGTTTGATTCTTTGGAGCCATCCGATGAGCTGGAGGATGACCTGCTGGACAAGGCCTGGGGATTGGAGCATGAATCCCGGCTGAGCTGTCAGGCCATTGTGCAGGAAGAAGATCTGGTGGTAGAAATACCCCGTTACACCATCAATCAGGTGTCAGAACGACACTGAGCCATCGAAAGGGAGCAGCAAGCCATGATGTGGACGGATGTGGTGGATATCGCGATTGAATTGAGCGAGAAATATCCGGATACAGATCCCCGTTATGTGAATTTTGTCGATCTTCGTAACTGGGTGCTGGCGTTGGATGGCTTTGAGGACTCGCCCGATCGCTGTGGTGAGAAAATCCTTGAGGCGATCCAGATGGCCTGGATGGATGAGATGGACTGATTGCTTCCACTTGCTGTGTCAAAAATGCCGGGATGATACCCGGCATTTTTGTATCTGCCGGATGGGCAGCAGGGTCAGGGACGACGGTGATAGGACGGGGTATACTGCACTGGTCGGGAATAATAATTATACAACCGGAGACTGTTGGTCATGCGTGTGTTTCAGTCCGCAATCCTGCTTGCTGTAGTCGTGGGGCTGGTGCCTGGGTGTTCTACCTGGTCAGAAGGCATTGGTCGTTCACTGAACCGTTATCCTGTCGAAGTGATTAAAACCCGCGAGGACGCCGGTTTGCGGGGGGCTGTCACTCAGGTCGTCACTGAAGGGGTTCAGGAGCAGGCGGGTGAGGATCAGGATGTTGGCTTGCTGGACGTTGTGATTGAAACCTATTCCAGTGATGGTCTGCGTATTTCCGAGCAGGTGAAAGGGCCTGTCACGGATCGCCATGAAACACTGGAGATGAAATGGGGAAATCCCGTCAAGCGGATTGTGCGTGAAAATGGTGAGCTGACGCTGCGCCAGACATTCCGGTACGACACCCTGGGTAATATCATCAAGCTTGATCCGCCCGCCGTGGAAGATAATAAAGCCACCTATCTGGCGACGGGCGATTATCGAATGCTGCCGGGTAGCCAGGCGCAAAAACTGAGCCCCTGTTTTGGTGTCGCTTATTTCGAGGATAAGCAGCTACTTCGCCGCTGCGGCGAGGATTTCCTGCGTGTGGCTGAGCTGGATGCTGAAGGCCGTGCGCTGAGATATATGACGTTTCCCCAAGGCGTTGACCTGATTGCCAATATCCAGTTGAAGGATGCCAGTCAGGCTGTGGATTTCAGCTATGACTTGCAAGGTCGCATGAAAAACAAGGCGAAATATGCTGAGGGTGGCTTGCTGCAGGCACATCGTTATACCTATGGAGAGCAGGGTGAGCTGGTGTTGGGGGAGCGGGAAAGCTTCGGGTTATATCCCAAGGCGGAGATTATAGTGTATAAAGACTACCGGTTTGACGAGCAGAATAATTGGATTGAGCGTGTCGTTGAATATTATCAGGTCAAAGACAAAAAGCGTGTGTTGAAGAAAACTGAACACATAAAAAGAACGATCAGTTATAAAGAGAACAAGAAAAAACAAGGGTGAACACCTTTAGGGTGTTTGGCTATTTTCTGAATATTTACTAACTCAAGTTACGCAGTAACGAATAACCTTAGCTGCTCGAATGATGCCCGCAGAGCGGTCATGTAAATCTTCGCCCTGAGCTGAAAATGATTGACCTTCAGTTTCATGGAGAGGGTTTCCAACC